>JAXIZX010000067.1:0-4113 GCA_036303765.1 Collinsella sp.
AGCTCCCCCGAACCGCTGACGACCGAGCAGATCGTCTTGGATTCTGACCTGGGATATGGCTCGGGCAATATCGACTCGGATAAGCGCAAGTTTCGGCGCGATCGTGACAAACTGCTCGAGCGTGGCATCTTAATCAAGGAGGTTCGCCCCGCCGGTGCGCAGGAGACCGAGGAAAGCTCGTGGACAATCGACCGCGAGCACACGTTTGCTGCAGGCGGCCTCATCACCGCAGACGACGCCGATATCCTACTCAACGCCATCGACCAGACGCTAGCGGCCGGCTCTTCCACCTTTGCCGCGCCGCTTGCCGATATTCGCTCCAAAATTGCCTACCTCACCGGCAGGACGACGGTGGACGAAGTACCGATCCGCCGCTCTCCCACCGTCGATGCGGTATGGAGCGCCTTTGCCGAGCGATGCGCGCTGCGATTTTTATATCAGAACGGACGCGGCGAGCAGAAAGAACGTACCGTCTGTGTCTACGGCATGTTCGAACGCGAGGGCGTGGCGTACTTCTGCGGCCTCGACAATGTCACCGACGGCATCAGGACATTCCGCTGCGACCGTATCGTTCGCGCTTGGCGTCCTTCGAAGGCCTACGCCATCCCTGCGGACTTCAATCTCAACGACTATCTGTTCTTTGAATTCGATTTTGCCGACCGACCGCCCGTTGCAGCCACGTTCTCGTTCGCCCCTCAGACGCAGATCGATATGATTAACGGCCTCACGCGCGGGCGAGGTGAGCTCGCACACACCGATGCGGGATGGACCTGGACCGTTGACGTGCGCGACCTTGAAGCCGCCGCCTCATTTTGCATGGCCCACGCCATGGACGGCATGAGGCCCATGGCCCCCAAATCGCTCAAGCAGGCGTGGAACCACCTCATTGAAAGGACGGTGCACGAGCATGCCCGTGCGTAAACTCACCAGCGAGCAGAGACTCTCGCGCGCCATCGACATCATGGAGGCCCTCTACGCCGCCGGCGAGAGCGGCATGACACGAACCGAAATTTGCGGCCGCTTTGACATCACAGGGGTGTCGCTCGACGAGATTCTCGAGATCGTCTCGACGCTCGCGGACCGAGAATCGGGTGCGCGCATCATCTGCGAATGCCACGGCGAGCGTGTGGTCCTCACCGGTGACGCCGGACGTGTGCTACCGCTGCGCCTGAGTGCCGCCGAAGGCGCTGTGCTCAACCATGAACTTGAATCGTTGGGGATCGAGCCGCAGACGGCAGCTCGGATTCGACATGCCCTTCTGCCCGAAGAGCTCGGCTATAACCAGCGCGTCTTTGACACCGTCAACCACGGGTCGCACTGGCAGCAGCTGAGCTGCGCCATTCAGGACGGTGTTCGTTGCCGCATCTCGTATCGCTCGATGGACGATGCACGGCCACGCGAGCGTCTGGTCGACCCCTTGCGCATTACGGCAAACGGCGACCAAACATACTTGATTGCCTGGGACATCGCAGTCGATGAGCAGCGCACCTATCGCATGGATAAAATCGAGGGACTCACCTTGACGGAAGACTCCGTCGTGTCTCACGCACCGGACGTCGCATCCCTCCACGATTCCCTTGCCCGGACGCAGCGCAGCGCAAAGCTCTTGATGCCATTCGATATGGCGGAACATCTGGACTGGGCCGGCATCACCCTAATCGAGCGCAGCGGGGCAGACATGGCAATGGTAACCGTGCATTACGGCTCCGAGCGTTGGCTACTGAGCCAGGTAATCGCAGCGGGCGGAGCCATCCGCATCTTGGATGACCCCGCCCTGTCAAAGCGTCTGTGCGATATGGCAAAAACCCTCGTTTGTCCGCTTTAGCGCCGCCGCTCGTGGCGTGCACGCCACAGTTGCAGATAGTGCCCGATCTGCGCCGATTCGATGCGCTGGTAGGAGCTCGTGGGCAGCGACGTTAAGAACTTCTTTCCGTAGCCCTTCGTCACCAGGCGCGGGTCGGCCAGAATCAGCACGCCGCAATCGGTCGACGAGCGGATAAGGCGGCCAGCCGCCTGCTTGACCTCGAGCACCGCCTCGGGCAGCGAATAGCGCGCCCAAGCGCGGTCTTCGCGCAGGTTGCGCTCGCACGAGAGCGGGTCCGTGGGGCTCGAGAACGGCAGCTTGGGAATGATGACGCAGCGCAGTGTCTCGCCGCTGGCGTCGAATCCCTCCCAGAAGGCCTTAAGAGCAAAAAGCGACGAGGTCGGCTCGTTGATAAACCGGTCGCGCAGGCGACGAGGAGATGAGTTGCGCTGCTGGCAGTTGAGCTCCAGACCCGCACGGGCCATCTTGGGCTCAACGCGGGCGTACAGGTCTTCCATGTCGCGCCGATTGGTAAACAGTGTGAGCACCGATCCGCCCATGGCAAGATGGGCGTCGACCAGCACGCGCTCGAGCGCCGTAAGATAGCTCTCACGATCGCGCGGATCGGGTATATCGCCCGCAACGACTACAGCCATGTTCGAATCAAAGTCGTAGCTCGAGTCCAAGTGCAGCGATGAGGATGTCGAAGCACCGATGCGATCGAGGCCGACCGCGTGGTTAAAGTGTTCAAAGCTTTTGGACACCGTCATGGTCGCCGAGGCAAAGATAGCCGTGTGAACCTCGGGCAGCCATTCGGTTGCCAAGGCCTCGCCAATGTCGATGCGCTCTGCGGTCATTGACTCTCCGCCGGCACGCAGCCTGCGATTGACCTGCAGCGAATACACGTAGTGTTCATCGGTGCCATCAATGATGAGTTTGAGGTTCTCGGCCAGCTCGTGCAGGCGGCGCGAGATATCACCCAGGTCGACAACAACCTCGGGCTTGTCGGCGGCGACGGCTTGCACCAGCGCGTCGACGCTCTTGTCAGCCTGTTCCAATGCGTCGATGGCAGCGTAGGCCGACGGTAAGAAATCATGCCAGTCGTCAGATTCGCGCAGCTCGGGGCCAATCCATAGATTGGCATTGTCATAACCCCCACGCGCACGGCGGCCGAGCTCGCGAACGCCATCGAACACGTCGGCGATTGCCATGCTCGCGCGCGCAACCGTCGACGTTGCCTTGGCAGTAAGGCCCAGATAGAGCGTAGAGCCCTCGGAGGTTGCCAAATCACGGGAAACCTGGCTTAGCGCGCCGGTGCTCGAGCCACCCAGGCGCTCAAACAGAACGCGTGATTCGTCCGCCGACACCACGCGCGCCCACTGACGGCGCGCCTCGCGCTCGATAGAATGGGCCTCGTCGATTACCCAATGACGAATCGGAGGCAAAATCCTGCCCTCGGCCGCGACATTGCGGAACAGCAGGGAATGGTTGGTGACCACCACATCGGCATGCGCCGCACGGCGACGAGCGCCGTGGACCAAACATTTATCAGGGAAAAACGGGCAGAGGCGACGAGCACACTCGCGCGAGGCCGTCGTAAAGTCGGGGCGGTTGACGCTGCGCCACCGAATGCCAAGTGAGTCGAGGTCGCCATCGGCTGATTGGCAGACGTACGCCATAATGACCGCGACCGCCGTGAGCGTGTCCGCCGGATCGCGCTTGGTGGTAATCTCGACCTGGCCGCGGCTCATGCGCTCAAGCTTGCGCAGGCATGGATAGTGGTCATACCCCTTGAGAGCGCAAAATGACAGACCACCGCCTAGTTGCTCGGCAAGTTTTGGCAGCTCATGGTACATGAGCTGGTCTGCAAGATTGTTCGATTTGGTCGCAATACCAACCGTGATGTTGTTACGGCGTGCCGCCTCGGCAAAAGGCACCAGATAGGCCATCGATTTGCCGACGCCCGTGCCCGCCTCAATTACACGATGAGTGCCCGTGACCAGCGCATCGCGGACCTCGAGCGCCATCGCGATCTGCTCATCACGCGGCTCGTAGGTGGGATACATGCGATTGACCAGGCCACCGGGCGCATAGTCTGCCTCAATCTCCTCACGACTCGGCATCTTGAGGACCGGCAGTTCGTCGGCGTCCACCCGATCGTCGGCGCGATCGGCCTTGAGAACGTCAGCACGGGCGGCGCTGAGAGAGAAGATAGAACCAGGGTTCTGCCCTGCCAAGAATGAGAAGATAGGACGATAGGACCAAGGCACATCCGGATGCATGTCGGCTAGGCGCGCCATGAGGCCCTG
>JAXIZX010000068.1:0-8230 GCA_036303765.1 Collinsella sp.
ACCTTGAGCGCCCCGCTCTATGACATAACAAGGCTTGCTCGACGGGTCGAGCTCCTCAATCGTGATGACCAGAACCACGGTGCCCTGGAGCTCCACGCGCTCAATGGTGTATTTGGGCGGATTGGCCAGCTTTCCGCGACCGCCCGCATCACCCATGCCCGCCACGAATTGGTTGAGCACTTTCTCGGTCTCAAAGTTTGCAACTGGGACAAAACCCGCGCGCTCGCTCACTCCGAGCACGATGATGCCGCCGGCGGTGTTTGCGAAAGCGCTGACCGTTTCCCATACGTCGCGGGAAAGCGTTGTGGCGCTCTCCTTGACCTCGACGTTAAGATCGTCCGAGCCCATGCGCCTTAAAGACTCGAGCAGACCGGTCAGTTCGTTTTCGTTCATCTGCACGTCCTTTCGCTCGGTTCTGCGAAGAATGCCGCGAATGAATTTCCTTCGTCTCTCAGTTATCTCTCGTAATTATCTCTCATCTTTCTGTTATCTCTCATATTAGAGATGAGTGAGAGATAAAAGATAAGATGTCTGCCATCTGTTTCATATAAACATGTTTTTGCTGGTAGAACAATCGGTATTGAGATAATACCATGATTGCTTGTCTCTTTGCTGCTCAGTTATCTCTCATATTTTTCTCTCATCTTCCTGTCATCTCTCATATTAGAGACGAATGAGAGACGAGAGATACGCGAGTGATGGACGAGCGAGGATTTTCGGACGGTCGGATATCGAGAGTGGATATTTGGACGGTTTTTGGGGCTTTTGCGGCAAATTCCGTCCAAATATCCACTCTCGTTCGATAGGTATCCGGAAATCCTCGCTCGTCCGTCCGAATATCCACTCTCGTTTGGCGAGTGTCCAATTTTCCACGCACGTGCGGCGGGCACGCGGGACCTATGCCCAATCCGGCTGCATCGTCTCCAGTTCGCCGCAGGGTCGCGGCCCCATATGGGTATACTCTCGTGGATTCGACTCGATTCGCCCCCGCTGGGGCGTCAAAGGAGACTGCATATGCCCACCACCTCAACCGACCCGCGCGCCGCAGCCGCTGCACTGCTGGTGCCCGGCACTACCTGCCACGGCTTTGCCGTCGAGCGCCGCGAGACCGTGCCCGAGCTCGACTCGGACGCTTACGTGCTGCGACACACTGCCTCGGGCGCTCGCCTGCTGTACCTGGCGTGCGACGACGAGAACAAGGCCTTTGCCATTGGCTTTAAGACGCCGCCGGCCGATTCCACCGGCGTGTTCCATATTCTTGAGCACTCGGTGCTGTGCGGATCGGCCAAGTTTCCCGTCAAGGAGCCGTTCGTGGACCTGATCAAGAGCTCCATGCAGACGTTCCTCAACGCCATGACCTACCCCGACAAGACCATCTACCCCGTTGCCACCACCAACGAGCAGGATCTGTACAACCTGATGGACGTGTACCTGGACGCGGTGTTCAACCCGGCCATCTATACCAAGCCCACCATTTTTGAGCAGGAGGGCTGGCACTACGAACTGGACCTGCCGGAGAGCGTCGAGGGCGAGGGCGACGGCGGCTCCGCGAGCCTGCGCGAGGGCACGCTGCGCTATAACGGCGTGGTGTTCAACGAGATGAAGGGTGCGCTGTCCGACCCCATGAGTGTGCTGGACGACGCCGTCAACGCCGCGCTCTACCCCGACACCGCCTATGCACACGAGAGCGGTGGCGACCCGCGCGCGATTCCCGCGCTCACCTACGAGCAGTTCCTGGACACGCACGCGCGCCACTACAATCCTTCCAACTCTTATATAACGCTCTACGGCGACCTGGACGTGGACCGCGCCCTGGCCTTTTTGGACGAGCGCTATCTGTCGCAGCCGAGTGCCGCGAACCGCCGCATGGACGCTGCCGTCGCCGCCGGCGAGGACCCGTCCACGATGGCGCCCAATCCGCTGGGCGTGCAGGCGCCCGTGACCTGCGAGTACAAGCGCGTCGAGATGGCCACCACACCCGAGAACGCCCTGGTGGGCCTGGGCCTGGTGCTGGGCAACGCGCTCGACCGCAAACGCACGATCGCGGCGGATATCCTGTTTGAAGCACTGCTGGGCTCCAACGAAGCGCCGGTTAAGAAGGCCATTCTGTCCGCCGACCTGGGCGGCAACGTGGTGAGCTACACGGCGGCCGAGAGCCTGCAGCCCTACGAGCTCATCATGCTGCAAAACGCGCAGCCCGGCGTGGCGCGCGAGCTGCGCCGCGTGTTCCAGGACGCCTGCCGCGACTTATGCGAACATGGCGTTCCGCGCGAGCGCCTGGAAGCCATCATCAGCAGCAACGAATACGACCTGCGCCAGCGCGACTACGGTATCGCCGACGGCGTGGCCATTGCGTGCGACGCGCTGAGCACGTGGCTCTACGATGACGACGCCGCGACGCTGGCGCTCAAGTACGGCCCGGTGTACGAGGAGCTGCGTAGCGAGCTGGACGGCAGCTATTTTGAGGACCTGCTGCGCGAGCTGGTGCTGCAGAACGATCACATGGCGCTGGTCGAGCTGGTGCCGGTGGACGCCGCCGAGGGTTCGGAGGGCGCCGAAGCTGCCGAGCTGGCTGCCGAGCGCGACGCCATGACCGATGCCGAGCTGGCCGACGTGGTCGAGCGCACGGCTGCGCTGCGCACCGCGCAGGAGGCGGAAGACACACCCGAGGCCAAGGCCACGCTGCCGCGCCTGCGCGTGTCCGACATTGGCGAGGCGCGCCCCGAGCCGCCGCTGATCGTGGACACGACCGCGCCCATCCCCTGCCTGCGCCACGGCATCCCCACCAACCGTCTGGCCTACGCCATGCAGTATTTCGACCTGAGCTGCGTCGCGTTTGAGGACCTGCCCTATGTGACGCTACTCTGCCGCCTGTTTAAGCAGCTGCCCACGCGCGAGCACTCGGCCGAGGAACTCGACAACTTGCTCGCTGGCAAGCTCGGCTTTTTGAGCTTTACGACCGAAGTCATGACGCAGCCCGAAGTGGACGGCGTGCGCCCCTACCTGCTGGTGAGCGCCGGCGCCCTGTCCGAGAAGATCGACGCGCTGGCGAGTCTGCCGCGCGAGGTATGGTCGAGCACGCTTTTGGCAGACGCCGACGCCGACCGCGTGCGCGACGTGCTCACGCAGATTCGCATTGGGCTTGAGCAGGGCTTTATCAACAACGGCCACTCGGCGGCGCTCGGTCGCGCGATGAGCTACAGCTCGCCTTCGGCCGTGGTGCGCGAGCAGCTCTCGGGCGTAGACTTCTACCTGTTCCTGCGCGATTTGCTCGACCACTTTGACGAGCGCCTGGACGGCCTGCGTGCCAAGCTTGCCGAGCTGGCAGGCCGCATCTTTGTGGCCGATGGCTGCATGGCGAGCTTTACCGGCAGCGACGAGGACTTCAATGCGTACTGGGATGCCGCGGGCGACCTGGGGCTTGGCGCGGGCGACGGCGGCGATACCGGCCGCGACGCGCTCGTGGTGCCGACGCCGTGCGACCGCCACGAGGCTTTTGTCATCCCCAGCGACATCTGCTTTGCTGCGCGCGCGTGCGACCCGCGCCGTCTGGGCATTGACGTGACGGGCGCTTGGGCCGTGGCTGCCAACGCGCTCTCCTACGACTACCTGTGGAACGAGATCCGCGTGAAGGGTGGTGCGTACGGATGCGGATTCCGCGCGGCCGGCGAGCGCCAGACGGCGTTCTACACCTACCGCGACCCAGCAATCGACCCCTCGATTGAGCGTGTGGCGCGCGCGGGCGAATGGCTCGGCAGCTTTGAGCCCGACGAGGCCGCCTTCGAGGGCTTTATCGTGAGCTGCGTGAGCGGCGTGGACGCACCGGTTAAGCCGTACGCGCTCACCAAGCGCCGCAATACGACCTACCTTGCCAGGCTCGATCCGCACGCGCGCGAGGAGCGTCGCGCCCAGATGCTCGCCGCCACCCCCGGTGAGCTGCGCTCGCTCGGCGCCGACGTGACGCGCATCGCAGCCGCGTCGCCCACCTGCGTCTTTGGCGGCCGAGACGTCATCGCCAAGAGTAGCGCCGACTTTAACGTAGTCGACCTGCTGGGCTAACCACAAAGGTAGATTTTTGGGACATGCCTAAAAATCTACCTTTTCTTTTCCGCCGCTTGGGCGGGGCAGCTCAGCCCGTCCCACCAGTTTTGTCTCGATCTGTAACATCTAGGCGGCAATATCGGCTCCAGATGTTACAGATCGAGACGTTTCCGAATGGCGCCGGCTCTTTGTCTCAATCTGTAACAGCTAGGCCCATTTTTGCCGAGTTACTGTTACAGATCGAGACAAACCGCCGCAGACACCCGCCCTTCAGCAAAAACCACCCAAAGGTGTCTGTCCCTTTGGGTGGTTTGCGAGTGGGCTGTTACTTGATGAACGGGTTCAGTCTGGCCGCCAGCGGATCGAGCTTGTACATCCTTGCAAAGCATTCGCGACCATAGTCGGAATCGTTGCTCCAGCTACCCTGGTCGACGTCGTACTCTGCATCCAGACGAACCCACTCCTCCGGCTTGTTCTTCTCGTGCTTGCTGCAGAAGTAGCGCTGGTACTCGACCTCGTGCTCAAACTCAAACTCGGCATCCGAACCGCGGCCGGCATACTCGTCGACCGACGTCAGGTTGCCGTGGTCGTCGTAGTAAAACTCCGCATAGCCGCCGCGCTCGGAATCGATCCTGTCGAGCTTTCCGTCGCTGTACGAATAATCCACCGCGGCATACGAGTTCAGCGAGCCGTAATCGTTGCCGTGCGAGTCATATGCCACAGGCGAGATACGCGAAATGTTGCCGTCCTTGTCATACTCGTAGCCCGCGGTAATCGTCCACGTAGTTCCCACCGTGTCGCCCTGGCAGTCCAGCGTAAAGGACGTCACGCGATCCTTGTCGTATCCGTACGAATACACGACCGTCCGAGGATTGGCCGGGCTGGTATCGGTGTTGGTCACCATGTTGCCGTCCTGGTAGACATACGTGCTCGCGCTTTCGCCGTAACCCGCATGGGTCGTCTTGTTGATCAGGTTTCCGTCCGCGTCGTAGGTAAACGTCGTGTTGCTCGACGAATCGCTCACGTCGGCATCGCAGTCGATGCGCGTGACGTTACCGTCGGCGTCGTACGTAAACGTGTTGACGTTCACGTAACCGCCTGCCAGATCTTCCTCAATCTCCGAGATGCGATGCGACTCATCGTGCTCGACGCTGTAGCTTACACCGCCACCTTGCTTGACGGCAGACGTGAAGCCCGTGACGTAACCGTTCTCATCACGCTCGATCTCGTAGATATCGCCGTACTGGTCCGATTTATCGGTGCCTTCATAGGACACCGGCAGCCACAGCTCGTCGAGCTGCGTGTCCTTAATGCCGCTAACCTTCGTATCCTGCGGCAGTGCCAACGTGGCGAGCTTCTTTTTACCCGAAAGATCGACGCTTTTGAGCTCCCCGGCATTTGAAAGGTCGAGCTTCTCGATGTTGTCGCAACCGTCCAGGTTAACGACGGTGACGTTGCTCGCCGAGTTAAGCTCGACGGTTTTAAGGTCGCCGCAACCCGAGAGGTCCAGGTTGACGAGTTTATCCCCACCGTATTCCACACTGGTAACGTTGGGGAACACCTTGCCCAGGCCCTGCGTCGACGCGACGCCGTCCAGCTCGACCGACGTCACCGCCTTGGCCTCGTCGCGCGAGATGCGGCCGTCACCGTTAGTGTCGTACTTGGTCGAGACAAGCGCACGCATGCCGCTATCCGGGAAGGTTTTCTCGTCGATTGGGGTGGTCGCAATCTGGGTGAAGTAGAACAGCGCGCCACCGCCGATGCCCGCCGCCACGACAAGCGCCGCGGCAAGGGCGATGAGGGGCTTCTTGGAACGCCTGCGCCGCGCGGGCTGCTGCACGGGCACGTATTGCCCAGGAGCGGGCGCGGCAGGCTGGGGTTGCTGCGTGGCCGCGGCCTGGTCGGGTGCTACGGGTGCGCCGCAGACGGGGCAAAAGAGGGCGTCGTCGACAAGCGGCGTGCCACACGAGCGACAAAACATGGCGGGCTCCTTTCGGTTCATTCCTTCCACCATGAAGGTAAACCCAAAAATGCAGCCCTTGTTGCGCAACATTCACCCCAAACCACCACAAAGGGGACAGGCACCTTTGTGGTGGTTTGGGGTGAATCCGTCGCGTTTGCCCAGATAAAACCTGCCAAAATAAACCTGTCCCTTTTTGGTAGGTTTGGGAGATGAGGCTGGGATGGATAAGGCCGAGTTGCGGCGGGCGGTGATTGCCCGGCGCGATGCTCTTGATTTGGATGTTCAGGCGGCGAAGTCTGCTGTTGTATGCGCGCGGCTTGTTGAGCTGCTGGATCGCTTGGATGCCGCGGCGCCGCGCACCGTTGCCGTCTATGCCGCGATGGGTTCCGAGGTCGACCCAGCCGCGTTTGCCGCTGCGGCCGCCGCGCGCGGCTGGCGTGTAGCCTATCCATGCATGCTCTCGGCAACAGACGCCATGGCTTATGGCCAGCGCATGTGCATGCGGGCAGCCTCTGCCGGCAATACGTCCGAGGCCCCGTTTATCGCCCACCCTACGCGGGCCTTCGCAGCCACGGACATCGACGGCAGCCGCTTCCCCACCGTGCCTGCCGTGGCTCTCGACATGATTATCGTGCCACTCGTAGCCTTCGACCGCACCGGCGCGCGCCTGGGCTACGGCGGCGGCTGCTACGACCGCTACCTGCCCACGCTTTCGGCAACATGCCAGGTCGTCGGCATCGCCTTTGACGAGCAACGCGTCGACCACGTTCCCACCGATGCGCACGACCTGCCGCTGTCCCACATCGTCAGCGCCTAAATGCCAGCGTGCCTCCCAACAGCCTAGTGCTCCTCGCCGGCGCGGGCTAGGTCGTAGGGCGTGGTCTGGTAGACGTAGTAGTTGAGCCAGTTGGTGTAGAGCAACTGAGCCTGGCTGCGCCAGACGTTGCGCGGCTCGGCAGTGGGGTCGTCACCTGGGAAGTAATGCGCCGGTACCTGGGGGTTGAGCCCGCGTTTCACGTCGCGCTCGTACTCCAGACGCAGCGTGTCGGTATCGTACTCGGGATGGCCAAATACAAAGAAGCGACGGCTGTCGGTCGACTTGACGATGTACAGGCCCACCTCGTCGGACACGGCCACGACCTCAAGCTGCGGCTCGGCCTCCACGTCCTCGCGGCGCACATCGGTGTTGCGCGAATGCACGGCATAGAAACGGTCGTCAAAGCCGCGGACCAGCGGGCTTTGCGGCTTCACCAGATAATGCTCGAACACGCCACTCGCCTTTGCCGGCAGGTCGTGCTTCTGAATACCGTAGTGGTGATACAGGCCCGCCTGCGCGCCCCAACAAATGTGCAGCGTGGAGTGCACGTGCGTGGTAGACCAGTCCATGATCTGGCAGAGTTCGGGCCAGTAGTCGACCTCCTCGAACGGCATCTGCTCCACCGGCGCGCCCGTGATGATCAGGCCGTCGTAGTGGATGTCGCGGATGTCGTCGAACGTGCGGTAAAACGTCTCCAGGTGGCCGGCGCTCACATGCGTGGCCTCGTGCGTCTTGGTGCGCAGCAGGTCCACCTCCACCTGCAGCGGCGTGTTGGAGAGCTTGCGCATGATTTGCGTCTCGGTGGCGATCTTGGTGGGCATGAGGTTGAGGATGAGCACGCGCAGCGGGCGGATGTCTTGGTGCAGCGCGCGGTACTCGGTCATGACAAAGATGTTCTCGCTCTCGAGCTGCGCGGCGGCAGGGAGGGCGTCGGGAATGCGAATGGGCATGGATGCTCCTTACGAGTCAGTTGCAGCTATGGTACAACGAGCAGCCCTATCCGCGCGAGCACATCGCCCAGCGATGCCGTCAGCGGCCCAAATCACTCCAAAAGTAGAGATTAAGGCATGTCCTAAAAATCTACGGCGCTTTAGTCTAGCAAAGTGGCAGCTGGACGCTACAATGGTTCGACGCGAAAAACTCGGCCGAAAGGATACATATATGTACCAGACGCGTAAGATCGGTGTGGTCGGCCAGGGCCACGTAGGAGCACATGTCGCCAACAGCCTGCTTATGCAGGGCATTGCCGACGAGCTGTACCTGTGCGACATCAACGAGGCCAAGGTGACGTCCGAGGTCCAGGACCTGCGCGACTCCCTTTCGTTTGTCCCGTATAACACCAAGATCGTCAACTGCTACGACCACTACGAGGAGCTGGCCTGCTGCGACGTCATCGTCAACGCCGCCGG
>JAXIZX010000069.1:0-2374 GCA_036303765.1 Collinsella sp.
GCGCATATATAGGTCAATGCGCGCCAGGCCCGTGGCGGCGCACAGCAGCCACTCGGCAGAAAGACGGGGGTGCTCCTCGCCGCGCTCGGCCAGGTACTCCTTGGTCCACTCGAGACAACGCTTGATGGTCCAAATCTCGTTTGCCATGGGGCCCTCCCCTCTTAAGCGCCGGACGGCGCGCGAATGTCGGAGCAGATTGTACGCGAGGCCAGCGCTTGGCAAGGGACGATTGAAGGCGATTATCGAGAATCAGCCCAGATTTTTGCACCGAGCTCGCTCAAAGTGTTCATTCGCCGACGTCTAGATTTGCATTCGTCAAGCTTTTGGCAAGGTTGCCCCAAAACTAACCAATATCTAACCAAGAACTTGCCAAATCACTTGACGCGCGACGCATCAAAAATCGCCCCGCGACTTCTTGAACGATTTTTCGAGCATTATTTTCAATAGCAGATGAATGCCGCTAATTTCTTTGAGCAGGTAGCCGACTTCATGGCCATCAAAGCCGATTGAATAACATCTCAAAGCAATGTTGAGCAGGTAGCCGACTTCATGGCCATCAAAGCCGATTGAATAACATCTCAAAGCAATGTGCCCAACCTAGTCATTTAAGAACGTCCCCAATGACTACCTCTAAGGCGCCGCAGGTTGAGCATACCGCATCCGGAGCAAGGCAGCGCCGCAGGTAGAGGACGGACAGCGAGCGGGTCGCATTTGAGACAAGGTGACGTGAAACGAAAGGGCGCTGACCTTCTGGTCGCGCCCTTGAAGTTGAACGTCAGATTGTCCAAATGCGGCCCGCGCAGCGTCGGCTGGTCCGCCGTTCGGTAGAACGGCGGAACCTACACAGCCTGTGCCAGCTTCTCGGCTCGCTCGGCGGCAGCGAGCGCCTCGATCACGGTGCCGAGCTGGTCACCCAGAAGGACGCCGTTGTAGGTGGAGTTGAAACCGATGCGGTGATCGGTCACGCGGTCCTGGGGCTGGTTGTAGGTACGGATCTTCTCGGAACGGTTGCCGTGGCCGATCTGGCTCTGGCGCTCGGCACCGAGCTCGGCCTGCTGCTTCTCGAGTTCCATCTCGTACAGACGGGCGCGCAGCATCTGCATGCAGACCTCGCGGTTCTGGATCTGGGAGCGCTGCTCCTGCGACTGCACCACGGTGTTGGTGGGCAGGTGGGTAATGCGCACGGCGGAGTAGGTGGTGTTAACGCACTGACCGCCAGGGCCGGAGGCGCAGTAGGTGTCGATGCGCAGGTCGGACTGGTTGATCTGGACGTCGATCTCCTCGGCCTCGGGAAGCACGGCGACGGTAGCCGTGGAGGTCTGAATGCGGCCCTGGGACTCGGTCTTGGGGACGCGCTGGACGCGGTGCACGCCGGACTCGTACTTCATGACGGAGTAGACGCGGTCGCCCTCGACCTTGAACTCGATGGACTTAAAGCCACCGGCCTCGCTGGGGCTGGAGTCGAGCACGGTAGTCTTCCAGCCGCGCGACTCGCAAAAGCGCTGATACATCTTGTACAGGTCGCCGGCGAAGATGGCCGCCTCGTCGCCACCGGCGGCGGAGCGGATCTCGACGATGGTGTTCTTGTCGTCGTTGGGGTCGCTCGGGATGAGCATGTACTTGATGTCTTCCTCGAGCTGGGGGAGCTTGGCCTCGTTTTCGGAGATGTCCATCTGGAGCATCTCCTTCTCATCGGCATCGGTGGTATCGTGCAGCATTTCCTTGGCAGCCTCGATGTCATCGAGCGCGCCGATGTACTCGCGCGAGGCGGCAATGAGGTCGGACTGGTGCGCATACTCCTTGTTGAGACGCGTGAACTCCTTGATATCGGAGGCGACGGCCGGGTCGGAAAGCTTCTTCTCGAGCTCCTCGTAGGCCTTGATGATCTTTTCGAGCTTGTCGCGCATGACGGACTCCTTTATATGCGTGAAGGCGAAAATCGGCAGAATTGATGGGGCGCGAGGCGCCACTGCGGGGGTAAGCCCAGCTAGAGCATGTCGATCTTCAGATACATGCGCATCCCTTCGCGTATGGGGTACATAGTTGCGGTCTAACCCATACATGATAGCGTGCGCAGGCAAACCTGCATATAACCCGCACGGAATGATTGGTGCAAACAAACCTGACTCCATTGCACCAAGGGCTTGCTTTTTGGCTAGAGCGTTTGGAGTAGAGCGACGAGGAAGCGGATGCCCTGGAGGTAGGCGCGGCGGGTGATGCGCTCGTTGGTGCCGTGGACACCGCGATCGCACTCGTCGTCATCAACTACAAAGGCCGAGAAGCGAATGCACTCAGGGCAAATGTGCTGGTAGTTGGCAGCGTCGGTCGCACCGATCACGGTCGAGGGCACAATTGCCACTGGCTCGAATGATCC
>JAXIZX010000070.1:0-2856 GCA_036303765.1 Collinsella sp.
GGTAAAAGATGCAGGCCGTCAATAACGGGGAACCCGAGCAGCATGAGCGAGAAGCCGGTCATGAGCAGTGCAGTGGCAATCTTTCCGGGAAAGACGACATCGATGGGGCGACGGTGATAATGACGCACGATAAGCGTGCCGATGCCCAGATAGATGTCGCGGCCAATAATGAGCACGCAGACCCAGACGGGCAGCTCTCCGCGGACCACCAGGCCAAGTACGCCGGTGAACAGCAGCGCGCGGTCGCAAATGGGATCCATGACCTTGCCGAGCCATGAGACCGTCTTAGTCATGCGGGCGATCTGACCGTCCATCCAGTCAGTGGAGGCGGCAACGGCGTAGATAACGATGGCGATGACGCGGTTGTTATCCGTCACAAACAGGTACAGAAATACCAGGGTGAGGATCAGGCGAGTAAAGGTGATGAAATTGGAGATCGTAAAGATCTTATTCGACGGGTAATCGGAAGTGCCGATAAGCTCCTTTTTGATCTTCTTTTTGATGCCCACAGGACTCCCCCGCTGGTTAACGACAAAACTTTCGATACTATACCCGTTCCGGCGATGTCTATCCAGCGCAGCCATAGAGAGTCCAGACATGTGGAGGGCGCTGTCGCAACGTGAATGTGCCGTTTTTGTGTACGTCAGCCTCCAAACATGTCATAAATTGTCGTTTTTGGAGGATGACGTACAAGTTTTTGTTAAGCGAAAGTATCGATTAATAAAGCCGTTGATTCTTCGTTGCTTACTTTATTGATTCTTAACAAAAAAGGTCAGGCACTAGGTGCCTGACCTGTAAACTTCTGGGCAGGACGACTGGATTCGAACCAGCGACCCCTTGACCCCCAGCGAGGTCAGAATGACCCTGACCTGTGCTTAATTTGTTAAAACACGCGCAGATAGCGCAAGTAGCGCATTTCCGCATTTGCAAATTTTACCAGCGCAGCGCGGTCTGTCCAGATAGCATATTTTCGGCTTCGAGGAGCGCGGTGCAGCCAATGACTTAATCAACGGGGGTGGGAGCCCCGAATCGTCGTCTCTCTGGGTTCCCGCAGGTGGGCCCTTCTGTTTCTAATCAACTGCGGATTTAGGAGCAGACATGCAGAACGAGAAATGCAGCAATAAAACCTTACGCGTATGCGGAGCCGGCGGCGTGAGGAAGAACAAGGGCAAATGGCAGGCTGTCGTGACGGTGGCCGACGAGATGACCGGGAAGAAGGTCCAGAGGACCAGGAACACCCGCGTGCCCTGCCTGAAGCAGAGCGCGCGGGGAAAGGCGGCGGCGATGCGCGTCCTCGCGGAATTCAGGTCGGAGGTCGAGCTGGAACTCGCCGAGGCCGAGGAGGCGAGGGCCGCTATCGGCGCCGGGCTTCCCGCCGAACAGCGGGATGACTACGCCGCGCTGCCGCTTTCCGAGGCGCTCGAGAAGTTCATCGACTTCTGCCTGGAGATGAACAGGATCACCCCGACGACCCGCGACGACTACCACTACAGCGCCCTGCACATCGAGCGAGACGAGCTGGGTCTGGTCCCCGTGAACGAGGTGACGACCGACGACGTCAACGCGTGGTCGAGGCGCAGGATCGCCCTGGGCACGGCGCCGGACACGCTCAACAAGTCATTCAAGCTCGGCAAGCGGCTCTACGCCGTCCTGCTGAAGCGCAGCAACGACACGATCGGGAGGAACCCGTTCGACGGCGCCCTCGCGCCCAGGGTCATTGCCAGGCCCAGGAACGCGCTGCGCTCCGACCTCGTGCCGAAGCTCAACTCGGTGACCTCGATGATGCCGGACTCGACCTTCAGGCGGGCGGTCGTGCTCGCCCTGCACACCGGGATGCGCATCGGCGAGGTCTGCGGCCTGCGCTGGTGTGACGTCGACTTCGAGTCGGGGCTCATCACGGTCAGGCACTCGGTGGCCTACGTCAAGGACAGGGGCTCCTTCATCAAGGACACCAAGAACCACGACTTGAGGACGATCCCCGTCGACCCGGTGGGCCTGCTCCCCTTCCTGAAAGAGATCCACGAGATCGATTCGCAGAGGCTCCGGGAGGCATCGGCCCTCGGCCTGCGCGACCTCGCGGACAGCTACGTCGTGTCGCGGCCGGACGGCTCCTTCGCCACCACCAGTTACATCCGCAGGGCGTTCAAGACGTTCTCGGAGACCAACGGCCTCATGGGCACCAACGACGAGCTGATCACGTTCCACGGCCTGCGCCACACCTTCGCGAAGCAGTGGATCCGCCACGGCGGCGACATCAAGGCGCTGCAGTCGATCTTCGGGCACAAGGACGCCATGGTCACGCTCAACGTCTACGCCGACATCGAGCCGATGTCCAAGATCCAGAACATGCTGCGCGTGTTGCCGAGCCTGTGGCGAGGCTACCTCGGCCTGAGGGTGGACCCCGGCCCCATGTTCCAGCAGAAGATCCGCGAGGCGATCGAGACGCTCGAGGCGTTCGGCTACGGCATCTCCGAGCCTGACGACCGCAACGTCCTCATCCGCGACGTTCAGACGATAAGCCGCCTCTACCCCACCGAGTACGCGGCAGTGCTGGGGGCCATCCCGACCGAGGCGACCGTGGTCGAGTAGAGGCTGAGACATGCGCTTTCCCAAATCCGTAGCGCAAGTACGGGAATGTGGAATAGCGTTCAGATATATTCTACCCGGTCATCTCGGTGACGCAAATGCGGCACGGGTTTCCGCGAACGCGGATGCTGTTAGCGCCGGGCGATTTTAGCCGCTAATAGTCAAACGATTTTGACCAATCCCGGTCACCGAATAATGGCCACCGTGCCTCCCCGCCGCCACTACGCTGGTGGTGCCAACACGCCGGCGTTAGGAGGACCATTGAGGTGA
>JAXIZX010000071.1:0-2244 GCA_036303765.1 Collinsella sp.
GGATTTCGTGTTGGTTGGAATCGTCTGTGGGCTGGGCTATGCTACCTTGACTATCTATATGACTTAAACGCAGCAAAGGAGCACCGAGAGAGCGAGTATGGCAAAAAACACCGCAAACTATGGTAACGACAGTATCCGCCAGCTCAAGGACGAGGAGCGCGTACGCCTGCGCCCCGCCGTCATCTTTGGCTCGGACGGACTCGACGGCTGCGCGCATGCCGCCTTCGAGATCCTGTCCAACGCCGTTGACGAGGCGCGCCAGGGCTACGGCAAGCTCATCACCCTTACCGCCTTTCGCGATGGTTCCATTCAGGTAGAGGACAACGGCCGCGGCTGCCCGCTCGACTGGAACCCCTCCGAGAAGCGCTTTAACTGGGAGCTCGTCTTTTGCGAGCTCTACGCAGGTGGCAAATACAACAACAACCAGGGCGGCGACTACGACTTCTCGCTCGGTACCAACGGCCTGGGCTCGTGCGCGACCCAGTACGCCTCCGAATACATGGACGTCACGGTTTGGCGCGACGGCAACAAGTACTCCCTGCACTTTAAAAAGGGCAAGGTCGTTGGCGCCAAAAAGAAGGCACTCGAGATTGAGCCCAGCGACGAGGACCGTACCGGCACCACCATCAAATGGCGCCCCGATCTTGAGGTCTTTACCTCCATCAGCATCCCCCACGATTGGTATCGCGAGACCATGCGCCGCCAGGCCGTGGTCAACGCCAACGTGACCTTCCGCCTGCGCATTGAGGGCGACGATGGCGAATTTACCGAAGAGGACTTTTGCTATCCCAAGGGCATCGAAGACTACGTGCTCGAGAAGGTCGGTACCGACTACCTCACCGAGCCCTTCTTTATCGAGGCCGACCGTCGCGGTCGCGATCGCGAGGACCTGCCCGACTACAACGTCAAGATTACCGCGTGCATGTGCTTCTCGCGCACCTTCATGATGCAGGAGTACTACCACAACTCGTCATGGCTCGAGAACGGCGGCTCGCCCGAGAAGGCGGCCCGTAGCGCTCTGACCAGCGCCATCGATGCCTACATTAAGCAACAGGGCAAATACAACAAAAACGAGAGCGGCATTAAGTGGCAGGACGTCCAGGACTGTCTGGTGCTGGTGACCAACTGCTTCTCAACCCAGACGTCCTACGAGAACCAGACTAAGAAGGCCATCAACAACCGCTTTATCCAGCAGGCTATGACGGCCTTCTTTAAGGAGCGCCTCTCGACTTACCTGATCGAGAACAAAGACGCTGCCAACAAGATCATGGAGCAGGTGCTCATCAACAAGCGTTCGCGCGAGAACGCCGAGAAGACACGCCAGAGCATCAAAACCAACCTGCAGCAGAAGACCGACATGGCCAACCGCGTGCAGAAGTTCATCGACTGCCGCTCCAAAGATAAGAACCGTCGCGAGATCTACATCGTAGAGGGCGACTCGGCAGCAGGCGCCATCCGCACGTCGCGCGATGCCGAGTTCCAGGGCGTTATGCCCGTCCGCGGCAAGATCCTCAACTGCCTGAAGGAGGATTATCCGCGTATCTTTAAGTCCGACATCATCATGGACCTCATGCGCGTGCTGGGCTGCGGCGTGGAGATCAAAGACAAGCGCATCAAGAACCTTGGCGCCTTTGACCTGGACAACCTCAACTGGAACAAGGTCATTATCTGTACGGACGCCGACGTCGACGGTTACCACATCCGCACGCTTGTGCTCGCCATGCTCTATCGCCTGGTGCCCACGCTCATCGACGAGGGTTACGTGTATATCGCCGAGTCGCCGCTCTACGAGATCAATTGCAAAGAAAAGACCTACTTTGCCTACACCGAGCTCGAAAAGAACGGCATCCTTAAGGAGATCGGCGACCAGAAGTGCTCCATCAACCGCTCCAAGGGTCTTGGTGAGAACGATCCGGACATGATGTGGCTCACCACCATGAACCCCGAGACGCGTCGTCTGATCAAGGTGGAGCCCGAGGACGTCACCAAGATGGAAACCATGTTCAACCTGTTGCTGGGCAACGACGAGGCGGGCCGCAAGCGCCATATCTCGGAGCACGGCAAGGAATACCTGGACCAGTTGGACCTGCAGTAGCAGCAAATCGATAACGACGGCCCTTAAGAAGTTCAAGAGGAAATCGTGGCAAAGAAGAAGACGAAGAACCAGCCAAAGAAAAAGCAGGTCAACGCCGAGAACGTCATCGGCCTGCACTCCGAGGTCACCGACCAGCCGATCACGCAGAC
>JAXIZX010000072.1:0-18288 GCA_036303765.1 Collinsella sp.
CACGGAGCCTTGGCGCCGGAAACGATGACCGCGCGGACATAGTCCTCGCCGTACTCGGACACGATGTTGGCGCGCACGATACGGGCAATCTGCGGAGTGTACATAAAGCCGATGGCGAAGATGATCGACGGCACGGAATTGCCCAGGATAGAGACGAAGACGGCAGCGAGGGCGATGCCCGGGATGGACATGATGATGTCCAGGATGCGCATGATCGCCTCGGAAACGGACTTGCGCGAAACCGCCGCGAGGGCGCCCACGACCGAGCCGCAGACCAGAGCCATGGCAGTAGCACCGAAGCCGATGATCAGCGAGTAACGGCCACCGTAAAGCATACGCGACAGGATGTCGCGGCCCTTATCGTCGGTACCGAAGATAAATCCATTGCCGGGAGCCTGGCGAGCAGTGAAAATCTCGACCGGGCTATAGGGGGCAAGAAGGGGCGCCAGAATCGCGGTCAGGGCGACCAGTGCCAGCACGACGGCGGCAATCTTAGAAGACAGCGTCATCTTCTTCCAGCCACCGAGCTTGAGCCCCTTGGAGGCAGCTTTCTCGAGCTGCTCGGTTTGCTTCTCTCGAATCTTTACCATAATCTACACCGTCCTGATGCGCGGGTTGATGAGCAGGTAGAGCATGTCAACCACGATGTTGATGATGATGAAGGCAAGAGCAACGACGATGACGACGCCCTGAACCAGGTTCGCCTCGTTGCCCTGAACGCCCTGCAGAATCGCAGTACCCATGCCGGGGAGGTTGAAGATGACCTCGATGACGACGGCGCCGCCCATAAGGTAGCCGATCTTAAGACCGAGGGTGGTGACCGGGGTAATCAGCGCGTTGCGCAAAACGTTGATGCCGACGACGACCTTCTCGGGAACGCCGGCGCCACGGGCCATGCGGACATAGTCCTTATCGAGCTCCTCGACCATGGCCGTACGCACGATACGAGTCATCTGACCCGTCAGCGGGAATGCCAGAGCGATAGCGGGCATGATCATACGTCCCAGATAGCCAGCCGGGTTGGTGGTGAAGTGAGGCAGAGCACCGGACGCCGGGAGCACCTTAAGGTAGGAAGAGAACAGCAGAATCAACAGAACGGCAAGCCAGAACGACGGGGTTGCCAAGCCGGCGATGGAAAAGACGCGGATCACTTGGTCCGGCCATTTATCGCGATACAGTGCCGCGATGACGCCGAGCAAAAACGAGACGACCGCGCCGATGGCAAGACCGATGAAGGTCAGCTGCATCGTGACGGGCAGGGCCGTGGAGATGCGCTTGGCAACGGAGTTGCGAGCAGCACCATAGGTGCCCATGTCACCATGGATCAAATCGCCCATGTAGCGCACGTAGCGCACGGGCCAGGGGTCGTCCAGACCATACTTCTCATGGTACTCGGCAACCGCCTCGGGCGAGGCACCGTCACCCAACGCCGTATAGGCGGGGTCGGTCTTGGAGAACGACATAAGGAAGAACACCAGGACGGTGACGCCCAATGCCATGATCGGCAGCGCCACGAGACGCCTTCCAATCAAACGTAGAAAGTTGTTCACGTTCTCTCCCCTTTCTTTTGTCGGTAGGACCAACTGGTATATGAGTATGGATACTCATTACAAGACCCGAGCGACATCGAGGCCGCCCGGGTCTTTGTTTCAACTATGAGGACGTTGCCTTACGACCGACGCCCTACATATGACTCAAGCGAGTCTTAGGCCTTGACGGTCGCGACGCCCCTGAAGGACATGCTCGTCGTGCCGATGCCCTTGAAGCCATCGAGGGCCTCGCCGTTGGGCGCGGTGGACGGATCGTCCCAGGAAGCGGAAACGGTCTTGACGTGGACAACGGGGTACAGAACAGCGTTGTCGGCGATGATGTCGAAGCACTCGTTCCACTTCTTCTGCTGCTCGTCGCCCTCGGCGGCAAGAGCCTCGTCCATGAGACTGTGGAGCTTCTGCCACTCAGCGGACTCCTTCCACGGGCAACGGGTCTGCATCCAGACGTTGTCGCCGTACCACCAGTTGAGCAGCAGGTCGGGGTCGGCGCCGAAGCAGGAAGGATCGCCAGGGGCAAGGAGGATATCGTAGGCCTCGCCGCCGTCGATGGCAGCGTAGGTGGCCGGCGAGGTATCGGTCTGGATGGTCACATCGAAGCCGAGAGCGTCGAGGTCGTTCTTGACCTGGGCGGCCATGCCCTTAATCTGCTCGTTGTCGGTGGTGCGCAGGGTGATGGCACCCGGGGTGATGCCAGACTCCTCGATGAGCTTCTTAGCCTTCTTGGCGTCGGTCTTGTACACCGTGGAAGCCTCATGATAGTTGGTGAAGCTCTTGGGCAGGTAGCAGCTGGCAGCGGTGGCAAGGCCGGCGAAGGTGTTGCTGACCATCTTCTCGGTGTCGAGCGCATACATGACAGCCTGACGGACCTTGACGTTGTTCCAAGGCTCCTTGGCGACGTTGAACATGATGAAGCGGGTGCCGAAACCCTGAACGTTATCGATCTTGCAGCCAGCGCTCTCGAGCTGGTCGACGGCGTCAGCGGTGACGAGCTCCATAACGAGCGTGGAGCCCTCCTGCTGGGCGGTAACGCGAGCGGTGGGGTCGGTCAGGATGCTGTACTGGATCTTCTTATCCTCGGCAGCATACTCACCGTTGTACTCGGGGTTGGGAACCAGGGTGATCTCGGTATCGGAGATAGAGTCGTACATCCAGGGGCCGGAACCGATCGGCTGCTTGGCGCGATCCTCCTCGGCCTGGGTGGCCGGGGTAACACGGATGATGGCCAGACGATCCTTGAGCAGGGAGAAGTTGGGGACCTTGGTCTTGACCGTTACGGTGCTGGCGTCCTTGGCCTCGATGGACTCGAAGGGCTGGAAGAACGGAGCATAGGTAGCGGAAGCAGCGCAAGCGGTGTAGGAGGCAACGACGTCGTCAGCAGTGACCTCGGTGCCATCGGAGAACTTGGCACCCTTGCGGATGGTGACCTCGAAGGTAGTGTCGTCCACGGACTTGGGATCGTCGGTGGCGAGCTCGTTGAAGGTGCTGTAGTCGTGGTAATCGATGCCGTAGAGGCCCTCGATGACGTGCCAGTTAGCACCCAGGCCCACAGCAGAGCCGGTGCTGGCGGGGTCGAAGCTGGACGGAGCGTAAGCGGAACCAGCGGTGATCACGCCGCCGCCACGGTTGGCGGAATCGGTGGAACCGGAAGCGGAACCTTCGTCGCTAGAGCTGCCACCGCAGCCAGTGAGACCAAGCCCTGCGACAGCAGCGACGCTGCCGGTGAGGCCGAGGAACGAACGCCTGGACATACCCTTGTTGATGATGGCCATGTCTTCTCCTATCAATAGAGAATCTTACCCGGGAGCACCTAGACTTGCCCCCGCGCAACTTGCGGACGATATATACCTTACCTACCGACGAACCCAACTGAGGTGCCGCGCTCGGCGACCGATACATACATACGCTTGAACGGTATTTACTACCGTTCACCGAATTCATTGACAAATGATTCGACAGACAGTATGTATCGACGAGGTGAGATATCAGTCTTCGTCAACCCGCAGGATAGCAGTGTTGTTCACCATGGCTAGTCAAACGTTTTAGCGTTAATAAAACCCGAAATCGGCAGGTAATCATGGCGAAATAAATGGTTGAAAATCGCGCAATCATGTATATCAGTTGTTTAGGCTCGTGTTTAGCTATCGGAATGGCCAGCCGCCGCCTCGGCGCGCTCGGCATTCCATGCAACGAGCGCCTCGTGGACCGCCTTGGCAACATCGGCAGGTATGCCGCGAACTTCCGCGATCTCTTGCTCACTCGCCGCGCGCAAACGCTTCATCGAGCCAAAATGGCGCATAAGGGCACGTTTTCTGGTGGGTCCCACGCCTGGAACGTCATCGAGTACCGAAACCGTCATGGCTTTATCGCGCAACTCACGGTGGAACGTGATGGCAAATCGGTGGGACTCATCGCGTACCTGTTTAATTAGATAGAGCGAAGCAGACCCGGTCGGCAGCACGACAGGAGTCTCGTCCCAAGGCACAAAAACTTCCTCGTCGGCCTTCGCCAAGCCACAAACTGGTATATCGAGCCCAAGAGCCTCAAGTTGCTTGATCGCAGCGGTCAATTGCGGCTTACCGCCATCGACAACGAGCAAATCGGGGCGCGAGCCAAAGCGCTCGTCGGCCATGCGCTCGGGAGCATAGCGTCGTCCCAAAACCTCGGACATCGACACGAAGTCGTTTGCCTCGTCCAATTCGGCCTGAATTTTAAAACGACGGTACTGGCTCTTGTCGGCGCGCCCGTTGGTAAACACCACCATCGAGGCGACCGTAAAGGTGCCATGCAGTGTAGAGATATCGAAGCACTCGATACGCAACGGCGGCGATGGCAGCGCCAACGCGCTTTCGAGCTCCAGGAGCGCTTGATTGGTGCGGTCGTCAGCGTACCCCGTTCGCATCATGTAGCGCATGAGGGCATGGCGCGCATTTTTGGATGCCATATCGAGCAGACGGTGCTTTTCGCCACGCTGCGGCCTATGGAGATGGCAGGAGCGCTCACGCTTGCCCGCAAGCCACTCCCCCAGCGCCTCCGCATCCTCAAGCTCGACGGAAAGGTTGACCTCAGCTGGAATATCAGCTGTCTCGTCGTAATAGCGCTTAAGAAAGCCCGACTGGAGCTCTTCCTCGTCAACATCAAGACCCTTGTCGAGAATGAACTCGCAGGTGCGAACTGTTCGGCCCTCGCGAACGACGAAGACGCAAGCGGCGGAGATGGTCTCCTCGCGATAGAAACCGATGACATCGATATCGACACTGGAGGGAAAAACGACTTGCTGACGATCGTCCAGACCCCTGATGACCTCCAAACGACGTTTGACGCGTGCCGCGCGCTCAAAGTCGAGCGCCTCGGCGGCATCCGTCATCTCGGAGGTCAGCTCATCGACGACATCCTTGCGATGGCCCGACAAGAAGCGCTCGACACGCTTGACGTTCTTGGCATAGTCTGCCGGGGAAATCGCGCCGACACACGCACCCGGGCCGCGCCCGACATGGTAGTCAAAGCAGGGACGCCCGTTTTGCGCGCATATCATATTGACGATGTCTTCCTCGCCCTTGTGGGACTCGACGATACGACGACAACGACGCCACTCCGCACAGGATGCGGAGCAGATGGGGATAACCTTGCGCAGCGTATCTATCGTCTCACGCGCCGCACGGCTGTCAGTATAGGGACCAAAATAACGCGTTCCCGGCTTATGGCGCTCACGCGTATATTTGATAGCGGGATACAGGTCGCCCTTTGTAATGGCGATAAAGGGATAGCTCTTGTCATCCTTGAGGTCGACGTTAAAGTACGGATGGTACTGACCAATCAAATTGCGCTCGAGCACCAACGCCTCATGCTCGGTCTCCACCACGATATAGTCAAAGCTCGCCACCAGCTGCATCATCAGCGGAATCTTTTGACGCTCATCCTGCAGTGTCACGTATTGACGCATGCGGGCGCGCAGGTTTTTCGCCTTGCCCACGTAGATGACATCGCCCTTTGCATCCTTCCAAAGGTAGCATCCGGGCTGTGTGGGAACGCGCGAAACCTGCTCGGCAAGCGTTGGAATGTTGTCGTGACCGGCCACGCGCACCTACTTGCGACGAAGCAGCGCCGAGACCTCGGGCATCTTAAGGACGACGGCAAGGCCAAAGGTAACAGCAAGCGAGACGACACCCGCAACGCAAACGTAGCCAAGAGTAATCAGAATCGAGCCGCCAAGTGCCCCGACAAGGTGTTCAAGCGCCCACATGACGCCGGCGCCTGCGGCAGCACCTAGGCCACCGAGCAAAAGGCCAAAGAAACCGCCATGTAGGATAGATTTGACCTGAAGGCCACGCAGGCGACGACGCAGCCACCACAGCGAACAGCCGACCAAGATCACGTAGTCGACAACATACGAAAGCGCGATTGCCGGCATACCGAAGCCCAGCACAACGCCAAACAGCAGAACCGAGCCGGCCTGGCCGATGGCGGAATACAGGCAATAGCGGCTATAGGGCTTCATGTCGAGCAAGGCAGAGAAGCTCTTCTGCATCAACACGACCACGCCGTAGAGCGGCAGCGAGAGCGCCAGGTAGACAAGGTACTCGGACACCAGCGCCACGCCGGATTCATCGAACTTGCCAGCACAGTAGATCATATTGAGCGGACGTGCGAAGACAATCAGGTACAGTGCGAACGGAATCAGGAAGAACAGCATCTGGGCGACGCCACGCGAAATGCCCGTGCGAACGCTGTCGTAATCCTTCTCCTGTGCGTCATGAGAGAGCTCGGTATAGAGCGCCGTCGAAAGCGAGGCGGCAATCAGCGCGTAGGGCAGCGTGTACCACAGGCGCGCATAGGCGATGACGGAAGGACCCGTCTCGGGCTGGACCACCAGCGCGGCAGCGTTGGTGATAGAAGTCGAGACAAACATGCACACCGTGGCGAGCAGCGTCGGGATACCGAGCGCAATCGTCTGGCGCAGCGCGGGGTCCTTAAAGTCGATATGGATATGGGGATGCACGCCGTGCTTGCCAAGCGCGGGAATCTGACATGCCATCTGAACAAAGACACCGAGGGTCGTACCGGCCGCAATCAAGATGATGCCGGCACGTTCGCCAAACTGTGCGGACACGGGCGCAAAACCCATAAAGCTCGCAATGACGATCACATTGTTGAGGACCGGGGCAAACGTCGACCAGAAGTAGTCGCGGTGTGCGTTGAGAACGCCCGAGAACACCGAGCCCAAACCATAAAACAGAATCTGGATGGCAAAGAAACGGAACATGAACGCAGCGGTATCCATGCTGCCGCCGTCACCCGAAAGGAACGATTGCGTCCAGATAAAGCCCGGGGCGAACACGGTCCCCAGCAACGAAATGCCACCCAGCACCAAAAGCAGAATGCCGAGCAGGTTGCCCACGTACTCGTTCGAGGCCTCGCGACCCTGCTCACGCCTCACGCCCATGTACACGGGCAAAAACGCCGTCACGAGCATGCCGCCCATCACGAGTTCGTAGAGCATATTGGGCAGGTTGTTGGCGACCTGATAGGAGGACGAGAGTAGCGACATGCCGATAGCGGCCGCCATTGCCCACGTGCGGATAAAACCGGTGACGCGAGACACGATGGTCAGGATGGTCATAAGCCCGGCGGAACGACCAACCGTGGAGTAGTCCGACGAGCCCATGTCGTCAGTGTCATCTCGCGACGAAGAAGCTTCGGATGAGGGTGTCTGAGGCGCAGATTCTTTTGCAAAATGAGCTCCGCGCTTCAATTCTTCCTGCGGCATCGCTCAGTCCTCTCTCGTAATCGCGGCAACCGTCGCCCCGCAAAATGCAATTAAATCATCGGGTGCAAGCTCGAGCTGATAACCACGCTTGCCTCCCGAAATAAAAATGGTATCCCAAAGGACACATGTCTCATCAATGAGCGTCCGGTAGCGTTTTTTCATACCGACCGGGCTGCAGCCGCCGCGAACGTAGCCAGTCGCCGCAAGCAAATCCTTCACATGCATCATGGCCAAGGACTTCTCCCCCGCGGCACGCGCGGCGGACTTTAGATCGAGCTCGTCGGCAACAGGGATACAGCACACGACATAGTCGTTGGACGGTGTCACGCAGACCAAAGTCTTAAATCCTTGACCGGGCTCCTCGCCAAGCTGCTCCGAAATCGCGACACCCAGGCCCACCGACTCATCACCATCGTCTTCGTACGTATGTAGAACATAGGAAATGCCGGCGCTTTCCAGCTCGCGCATCGCATTGGTTTTTGGCGTCTTTACAGCCTTTGCCATGGCATATCCTTTCCCTCGCATTCGGACGCAAGGATTAAGTATATGTCCAATTCGGCTGCATACGTCACTTCGACACAGCAAGCGCCATCGAATCACAAGGAGTCGATGGCGCCCATAAACTGAATCGCCTATTTATTGAGCATCAAGTTGAGCCTGACGCTCCCGGTCACGCCTGAGCAACGGCGCCAAAAACTTGCCCGTATAACTCTGCGGACAGTCCGCAACCTGCTCCGGTGTGCCCGAAACCACGACGGTTCCGCCGCCGTTACCGCCCTCGGGGCCCATATCGATCAGGCGGTCGGCAACCTTGATGACATCAAGGTTGTGTTCAATCACCAGCACCGTGTTGCCCGCATCGACCAAGCGCTGCAGCACATCGAGCAGCTGGCGGACGTCCTCAAAATGAAGCCCGGTCGTCGGCTCGTCCAAAATATAGAACGTCTTGCCCGTCTGGCGTCGATGAAGTTCCTTGGCGAGCTTCACACGCTGCGCCTCGCCGCCCGAGAGCGTCGTGGCGGGCTGGCCCAGGCTCACGTAGCCCAAGCCTACATCGTACAGCGTCTGGAGCTTGCGCTTAATCTGCGGGATATTCCCAAAGAAGGCCAGCGCCTCGGTGACGCTCATGTCGAGCACGTCAGAGATGGTCTTACCACGGTAGGTGACCTCAAGCGTCTCGCGGTTATAGCGTTTGCCGCCGCAGACCTCACAGGGGACATAGATATCGGGAAGGAAGTGCATCTCGATCTTAATTTGTCCGTCGCCCTTGCATGCTTCGCAGCGACCGCCGCTCACGTTAAAGGAGAAACGTCCCGGCGAGTAGCCGCGCGCCTTCGACTCCGGCGTACTCGCAAACAGCGCGCGAAGATCATCCCACAGGCCAATGTACGTAGCAGGGTTGGAACGCGGCGTGCGGCCAATCGGCGACTGGTCGATATCGATAACCTTATCGATACACTCGATGCCCTCGAGCTTTTTGTACGGGCCCACAGGACGCGTTGAACGGTGAACGGCATTCGTAAGGGCAGGCGCGATGGTGTCGGTAACCAGGGAGCTCTTGCCCGATCCCGACACGCCGGTAACAACCGTAAGCGTACCAAACTCGATCTTGGCGGTAACGTTTTTTAGGTTGTTGGCTCGAGCGCCCGTAATTTTAAGGCAGCCGCGACCGGGCTTGCGCCGTTCATCAGGCACCCGAATCATTCGTTTGCCGGTCAGATAAGCGCCCGTCATCGACTCAGGACACGCCATGATATCAGCAGGCGTTCCCGCCGCGACTACGTGTCCGCCGTTGACACCGGCGCCGGGCCCCATGTCGATCACGTAGTCGGCGGCACGGATTGTATCCTCGTCGTGTTCGACAACGATAACGGTATTGCCGATATCGCGTAGGCGCTCAAGCGTCTTGATCAGGCGCTCGTTATCGCGCTGATGGAGGCCGATCGACGGCTCGTCCAAAATATACAGCACACCCATGAGGCCGGCGCCGATCTGCGTTGCCAGGCGAATGCGCTGGGCCTCGCCTCCGGAAAGCGTCGCCGAGGCACGGTCGAGGGTCAGATAGTCGAGTCCGACATCGACCAGAAAGCGCAGGCGCTCCAGGATTTCCTTAACGATGCGCCCGCCGATAAATTGTTGGCGCTCGGTAAGCTCCAAGCCCTCAAAAAACTCGAGCGACTCGCGGCACGATAGGCAGCAGACCTCGTAAATGGACTTACCGCCTACGGTAACGGCGAGCATCTCGGGGCGCAGACGAGCACCATGGCAACTCGAGCACGGCTCCTCGCGGATGTACTTCTCCAAGCGCGCCTTGGTGTTCTCATTCGTCGTCTCGGTATAGCGCTCGTACAGGATATTGCGCACGCCCGAGAACTTGGTGTCCCACTGGCTGCGGCGCCCATCGAGCTTTTGGTAGTCGACCGAGATCTTCGTATCGCCCAGGCCATCCAAGAATGCACGACGCACGCGAGGGGGCAAGTCCTCCCACGGCGAATCGGCGCTCACCTTAAAGTGTTTGCAGACCGCAGCAAAAATCTGCGGATAGTAGTTCGAATTGCCAAACAGGCTACCAAAGACTCCGCCGGCAATGGACTTCGAGGGGTCCTCGATCAGTGCCTCGGCATCAACGGTTTTCTTAAAGCCCAGGCCGTCGCACTCAGGACATGCGCCATAGGGAGCGTTGAACGAAAAATCACGCGGCTGAAGATCGTCAATGGAGTGTCCATGCTCCGGGCACGCTAACGCCAGCGAATACTCCAGCAACTCGCCTTCGGTCCCCTCGGGAGCGTCGCGGTCGGGCAGCAAGTATACGTTCACATTGCCGTGCGCCAGCGCAGTCGCCTGTTCAACGGACTCGGCAATACGGCCCAGCGAGTTCTCGCGAATCACGATGCGGTCGACCACGACCTCGATATCGTGCTTGAATTTCTTATCCAAATCGATAGAGTCATCAAGCGAGCGAACCTCGCCGTCGACACGCACGCGGCTAAAGCCCTCGGCGCGAAGGTCCTCAAACAGTTTGGTGTACTCGCCTTTTCGCCCGCGCACCACCGGTGCCAGCACAAACGCGCGGCGGCCCTCCCCCGCCGCCAAGACCTTGTCGGCAACCTGGTCGGTCGTCTGGCGCTCAATGACGCGGCCGCATTCGGGACAGTGCGGGGTGCCCACACGGGCGAACAGCAGGCGCAGATAGTCATAAATCTCGGTTACGGTGCCAACCGTAGAGCGAGGGTTTTTAGACGTCGTCTTTTGGTCGATCGACACCGCCGGCGAAAGGCCGTCGATTGAATCCAAGTCGGGTTTGTCCATCTGGCCCAAGAACTGGCGCGCATAGCTCGAAAGACTCTCGACGTATCGACGCTGGCCCTCGGCATAGATAGTGTCAAATGCCAGCGAACTCTTGCCCGAGCCAGAAAGACCGGTAATGACCACGAGTTGGTCACGCGGAATGGAAACATCGATATCACGGAGGTTGTGCTCACGAGCGCCGCGAATAACGATAGAAGAATCAGACATGGAAGCTCCTTGCCTCCTATTGCATCGAATCATACTGTCGATGAGTTTAGCGCACTCGACGCGCACAGATGTTCGTAATACAAGATTCGCAGACCTTTAGCTTTGCGTATCGGGCGCTTTGTTTCTCGAAATGCCGTGGAAAGGTTACAGTAATCTACTACTGAACTTAATTTGCCGTAACAGAGGAACGTCCATGACCGAAGATATCCCCCTTGAAATCACTTCGAGCGACATGGCCAATCTGCCCATATTCATCGCCGTCCTTATCGTGGCCATCGTCGTGGTGCGCGTACATTTTTCAATCAAACACAATGAAAAGCCGCCCATTGCCCGCGTCTTTTGGTGCGCGACGCTCCTCATCCCGCTCGGCATGGTAGCTGCATGGATTACGAATCAATTGCTCGTAAATGAGGACAATTCCCTATGGGTCCTTTCTTATTCGGCGCTCGGTGCTACCGCCGTCATACTTCTTGTCGAGCCCTTGGTTTCGGGACTTATCGACCAAACCGATCTTGCGACGGGAACGGTTGCCTGTATTTGCCGTGACATCCTTGTCATCGCCGCTGTTTCAGCGCTCTCGTTCGTTTCACTCGAAATTGCCTGTAACGAAACGTTCTATCGCATTCCCGCCAACTCATTCGGGTTTTCCGTCGGGCTGCTCGCGACGGTTCTGCTCTCCCTTTATTTGCTGGGACAGCGTCATGGAGGCGTCATGGCCCTCGTGCCCGTCGCCTGTTGCATCCTTGGCATTGCCGAGCACTTCGTCATAACGTTTAAAGGCGAGGCCATCCTGCCAAGCGATATCTTGGCCCTTGGCACCGCAATGGAAGTGAGCGAGGGATACGAGTTTACCTTTACCGCCGGAATCGTAACCTCTCTAGCCCTGCTGGAGATTTCCCTAGGGCTTCTTTCGCTTATCCGACCGAGAAAGCTCCGTACGCCCACCCATGTCTTCCCCGCAATCGCCGCTAACCTCTGCGCTTTTCTGCTAGTGACCGTTGTGGGGCTCTCGGGCTTTTCCAGCATCGACTTGGAGCAGGCGCTGAATTTTGGATTTGACCGTTGGCAGCCCATCACCACGTATGCGTCTCAGGGTTTTATCACTTCGTTCACCGAAATGGTCAACGAGTTGCCCATTGAGAAGCCCGAAGACTATACGCCCGATGAGGCGCAGAGCATCGAGCAGGAGCTCGCCGCCACCTACGACAGCACGTATGGCTCGAGCGAGCAGCGCGCGGCGGCTGTTGCCCAGTTCAATGAAATCAAGCCGACGATTGTTGCCGTCATGAATGAGAGTTTTAGCGACCTTTCGTGCTTTGAGCAGCTCCAGGCGGCCGGGTACACCGGCCCCGCATTCTACAACTCGCTTCCCGACACACTTGTTCGCGGCACCATGCTCGCTTCGGTCGCCGGTGGCGGAACGGCGAACTCCGAATTCGAATTTTTGACCGGAGCGACAACGGCCTTTGTCGGATTAGGCAAAATCCCCTATCAGCTGTATCAGATGAATGGCGTCAACAGCCTGGCAAAGGACCTTAAAGAGCTTGGGTATACCGCTACCGCTATGCACCCGCAAAACCCCGTCAACTACCATCGAGATAAAATCTATCAGCAGCTGGGCTTTGGAGACTTTCTTTCAATCGGCGATTTCGAAGGTGCGCCCTGTTACCATGCCGGCGTATGCGACTACGCCACCTACGACAAGATACTCGACCTGCTTAGAACCGACGAAGCCCCGCAGTTCATCTTTGACGTCACGATGCAAAATCACGGCGGCTACGACTATGGCACCGTTCCCGCCGAAGAGTTGACAAACTATTGGGTCGAGGGAGCCAGCGAGGGCGCCAATAGCGCGCTCAATACCTATCTTACTTGCATCAACGCATCCGACCGGGACCTCGAGTACTTTATCAACGAGCTCCGCAATATCGGCAGACCGGTTGTCCTTGTCTTTTTTGGCGACCATCAGCCGAGCGCCGCAACGGCTCTCAACGACGAGCTGTACCCTCAGGAAGATACGGCAAGCCACGCTTTCCGTATCTATCAGTCGACATATTTTGTCTGGGCTAACTATGAAATCGCCGGCAATACCGAGCTCAACGTCTACGACACCGTCGGGGCAAACGAGGTTGCAGCCATTACCCTTAATAAGATCGGCGCCCCGCTCACCGACTATCAAAAGGCTCTGCTTGCAACAAGGTCAGATGTGCCCACCATCAATGTCGCCGGCTACCTTGGTGCCGACGGGCTGCGCTACGACTTGGAATCTGAAGACAGCCCATACGCCTCGACGATCGACAAGCTGCAGCGCATGCAATACCTCGAGTTCGCCAGCAAAGTTCAGTAAGCCCGCCCATTCGCTTGGACTCATCGTATTGCAAGCACGCTCGGCCCAAATGCATCGTAAATGACTCCCGCTCGCAAACGAGGGTACAATGACGCTCGTGTCACATCACGGGGCCCCGGCCCCAACATATACAAAGGAGTCATACATGGGTTGCGAGCACGCACAGGCCGCCGGCGGACAAACGTCGCCGTCGCAATTTGAGGAGAATACGCTGTCCGAGGGCAAACGCGTCATCGCCGTGCTTTCCGGCAAGGGCGGTGTCGGCAAGTCGTTTGTCACCGGTGCCATCGCCACCGAGCTTGCCCGTCACGGCCACAAGGTCGGCGTCCTCGATGCCGACATCACCGGTCCCTCTATCCCCAAGATGTTCGGTATGAGCGGACGCCACGTCCATGCCCTTGGCAACCTCATGCTGCCCGAAATCTCCGAGCACGGCGTCAAGGTCATGAGCTCCAACCTTCTGCTCCAAAACGAGACCGACCCCGTCCTTTGGCGCGGTCCGGTCATCGCAGGCGCCATTAGGCAGTTCTGGAGCGAGACCTCGTGGGGCCCCATCGACTACCTGCTGGTCGACATGCCTCCGGGAACAGGCGACGTCGCTCTCACCGTCTTCCAGTCACTGCCCGTCGACGGCATCGTCATCGTCACGAGCCCGCAGGATCTGGTCTCGATGATCGTCGCCAAGGCGGTCAACATGGCCGAGAAGATGAACGTCCCCATTCTGGGCATCGTCGAAAACATGAGCTATATTGAGTGCCCCGACTGCGGCAAGAAGATCGAGGTCTTTGGCAAGAGCAAGCTCCCCGAGGTCGCAGAGCGCTATAACCTCGACATCTTGGGCACGCTTCCCATCAATCCGTCACTCGCCGAGGCCTGCGATAAGGGCGAGGTCGAGACCGCGCTGCCCGATGGCATGTTGCCCAAGGCAGTCTCTGCCGTCGAGGCCATTACCCCGCACGAGACCGACGAGGCCTAAGTGAACACGAGCGCCTTCTATGACGTCCTGGTAATCGGCGGCGGGGCTTCAGGCCTCGCCGCCGCCATTACGGCCGCACGTGCTGGCAAAAGCGTCTGCATCGTTGAGCGCGATGTCGCCTGCGGCCTTAAGCTCCTTGCGACCGGTAACGGCCGCTGCAACCTCTCCAACGAATCGATTGATCCTCAGCGGTATAACCACCCCGCATTCGTCGAATCCGTCATGGGCCCCCAACCCGAACAAGAGCTTATGGGTTTCTTCTCCTCGCTGGGCATCATGACAACCTCCGAGGAAGGCCGACTGTACCCGCGCTCCCTTCGCGCCGAATCGGTGCGCGACGCGCTTCTCAACGTTTGCGACCGCCTAGGTATCACCTTAATCTGCGGAGCCAACGTTGCCTCGGCGCACAAAGCTTCCGAAGGCTGGACACTCCAAATAGACCGTCCAGCGCGGGCACTCAAGGCAAATAAGCACGACGACCGAAAATCGGAGCTCCGCTCGCTTCGGAAAGCGCTCGCCGATGTCCCTCGCAAGAACGAGGCCCTGCAGGCACATACCGTAATTATCGCCACGGGTGGCAACCCCACCGGTATCGCCGATACGTTTCGCCTCCCCCTCACTTCGCTGCGCCCCATCCTCTGCCCCGTATCGGCAACGGTCGTCGGCGATCGGGCGGCACTCAAGACGTTGGATGGCCTGCGCGTCCGCGCCCGCTTGACGCTCGCCCGCAATCATAATGAGCTCTGGCACGAAGACGGTGAAGTCCTGTTTCGAACCTTCGGTATCTCGGGCGTCGCTGTCTTCAACCTCTCCCGTCGTATCCAGCGCGGCGATACGATCCTGCTCGACGTTTTCCCCGACCTCTCCAAAGACGAGCTGCTCGATATGCTCAACCGGCGCGTTGAGCTGCTCGGCGGCTTTTCGCCCCGCGATCCCCGTTGGCTCGACGGCATGCTCGCCCCGCAACTCTCCCGCGTCGTCTGTACAGCGTTCGAGCAGTGCCATCCAGGCTCCAACGATGTCATCCACCTGGTCTCGATCCTCAAGCACTTTAAGTTGCTCGTCGAGGGAACAGCCGAGGAGCGCTCGGCGCAGGTCACGCGTGGTGGCGTATCTGTCGAGAGCATCTCAACACCCAGTCTACGCGCGCGCAGCGTTGTCGACGCCCCGCTTTACGTCTGCGGCGAAGCGCTCGACATCGACGCCGATTGCGGAGGCTTTAACCTTGCGTGGGCCTGGCTCTCGGGCATTCGCGCTGCAAGCAGCCTGTAGCCGCGCAGTCTATAATCAAAAACGCATTCGGGCCGTCTGGGATACCGGACGGCCTCTTTCTTGCCTCTAAGGAGACCTCGATGATCGAAATCACCCAAGTCAACGCGTCGCTCGATGAAGCCGGCGATGAAAAAACCTGCCTCATTGTTGGCAAGCGAGTCGCCAAGCGCATCCTACGTTGCAAGGACTCCGAGATCAAGTCCATCGAACTCCACCGCAAGTCAATCGACGCTCGCAAAAAACGAGACGTCCATTTTATCCTGAGCTTTCGTGTTGAGCTGACTAGTCCCCACCTCGAGCGAGAAGCGGTCGACAGCGTTGCCGAGCGTGACCGCTCGCGCGTACGCGCGATAGAAGACGATGAGCCTTCATTCCCCTCCCCCGTCTCCGACGCACCTCAAGAACGCCCTGTCGTTGTCGGCGCCGGATGCGCCGGCCTTTTCGCTGCGCTCACGCTCGCCAAAGCAGGTCTTAAGCCCTTGCTTATCGAGCGCGGCGACCCGGCATTTCGCCGCTCGCAGACGATCGACCTCTTTCTAAAGGAGCGCATCCTCGACCCCGAGAGCAATATTCAGTTTGGTCTGGGCGGCGCGGGGACCTTCTCGGACGGCAAGCTCAATACGGGAACAAAAAATCCCGCCCATCGCCTTATCCTCGAAACCTTCGTCGAGGCGGGCGCGCCCCGCGATATTCTGTGGGATGCCAAGCCGCACATTGGCTCTGACATCCTTCCCACGGTTGTCACCGCTATATCCCAGCGCATCGAGCAGCTCGGAGGTGTCGTCCGTTATCGAACAAAGCTCGTCGACATTCGCATCGACGCGTCTGGCGCCATCACCGGTATCGATGTCCAATCGTCCCAAGACGCCGCTTACGAGCCAATTGAGACAAAGCACCTCATCCTCGCCTGCGGGCATTCTGCTCGCGATATTTTTGAGCTCCTTAAGGACCACAACGTGGCCCTCGCACAAAAGACCTTTGCCATGGGCGTTCGCATCGAGCATCCGCAGCGCGACATCGACCGAGCCCAATATGGAGCCTTGGCGGGACATCCTGCCCTCGGAGCAGCCCCCTACAAGCTCGTCGCCCATCTTCCCAACGGCCGCAGCGTGTTCTCGTTTTGCATGTGCCCCGGCGGACAGGTTGTCGCCGCCTCTTCCGAGCAGGGCCACCTGTGCGTCAACGGCGCTAGCCTCAATGCCCGCGACGGACGCAACGCAAATGCCGCCTTGCTCGTTAACGTCACGCCTGAGGACCTTCCCAACGATGACCCGCTCGCCGGCATCGAGCTCCAGCGTGCCTGCGAGGCGGCCGCCTATCGCCTGGGCGGTTCCAACTGGAACGCACCGGCACAACTCGTCGGAGATTTCCTCGCAGGACGCGCCAGCAAGGCGCCCGGAAAGGTAAAGCCCACCTATCCGCTCGGTGTGACCTGGACGGCAATTGACGAAGCCCTGCCGCAGCATATCGTCGAGTCGCTCCGCCTGGGACTTCCCCTACTCGGAAAAAAGCTACGAGGCTACGACCGTCCCGATGCCGTTCTTACCGGCGTGGAGACTCGTTCGAGCTCACCTGTCACTGTCACCCGAGACCGAACGTGCCATGCCGTGTCGACCCCGGGCCTCTACCCTTGTGGTGAGGGAGCTGGATATGCTGGCGGCATCATGAGCGCGGCCACCGACGGCATCCGTTGTGCCGAAGCCCTGATCGCGGACCTCTAACGCACGAATTCCAGCGCGCAAAAGACACAGGCCCCGAGCTCCACAGGGAACTCGGGGCCTGTTCGCTATTTCTTAAACCGTGTACCCTGGCGTTTTCTGCCCGATGCGAACGTGGAACCCTTGCGGGCCTGCGAACGTAAGCGCTCGATCGTCTCGTCCTCAGACGCACCCTCGAGCATCGCCCGAATCTGAACGACGGCATCGCGCAGGCGCGCCGCCTCCTCAAAGTCCATGGCGGCAGAAGCGTTACGCATATCCTCTTCCATGGTTTCGACAATCCGCACAAGCTCGTCATGCGGCAGTTCTTCCAACTGCTCCGCAAGTGCCTGCTCGGGCGCCACCGTTTCCGGCACGCCGCCCTCGCCCGACTCATCGGGCGTATAGAATGCACCATGGCCAAGAGAGTCGCCCTTCGAGCGTCCCTTGGAGCCCACAGTTTTTTCGGCCTCGGCAATAAAACTTGAGATGTCGTTGATGGCCTTGCGCACCGTCTTGGGCACAATGCCATGCTCTTCGTTATATGCCATCTGAATCTCGCGACGGCGCTGCGTCTCCTCGATGGCTTCTTTCATCGAATCGGTCACAACGTCTGCATACATGATGACCTCGCCGTCGGCATTACGGGCCGCACGGCCAATCGTCTGAATCAACGAACGGCGATTGCGCAAGAAACCTTCCTTGTCAGCGTCGAGAATTGCCACCAGCGAGACCTCGGGAAGGTCTAGACCCTCGCGGAGCAGGTTGATGCCAACGAGAACATCGATCTTTCCCTCGCGCAACGTTCGCAGGATCTCGACACGGTCCATCGTCGCTGTATCGGAATGCATGTAGTTGACCTTAATGCCAGCGTCGAGCAGGTGATCGGTCAGATCCTCGGCCATGCGCTTGGTGAGCGTGGTCACCAGCACGCGCTCCTTGCGGGCAACGCGCTCGCGAATCTCGTCCTCAAGATCGTCAATCTGCCCACGAACAGGACGCACATCGATCTTGGGGTCGAGCAGACCGGTCGGACGAATAATCTGCTCAACGTCGTTCTGGCTAACCCGCAGCTCATAGTCGCCCGGTGTTGCCGAAACGTAGATGAACTGGGGTATCCTTGCCTCAAACTCATCGAAACGAAGCGGGCGGTTATCGAGCGCCGA
>JAXIZX010000073.1:0-14446 GCA_036303765.1 Collinsella sp.
AGGACTTTAAAAACTGCAAGACCGTTAAGCTGGAGCAGAACTACCGCTCCACGGGCCATATCCTGAGCGCCGCCAACGCCGTGGTGCGCCACAACTCGCAGCGCAAGGACAAGCGCCTGTTTACGGCCGAGGGCGATGGCGAGAAGATCCAGGCCTTCCAGGCAAGCGATGAGCGCGACGAGGGCCGCTGGATTGCCGGCGAGATCGAGAAGCTGCACTCCAAGGGCACGAGTTACGACGACATCGCCGTGTTCTACCGCACCAACGCTCAGTCGCGTATTCTCGAAGATATGTTCCTGCGCGCAGGCGTGCCCTACAAGATCGTGGGTGGCACGCGATTCTTCGACCGTGCCGAGATCCGCGACGTCATGGCCTATCTTAAGATGATTGTGAACCCGGCCGACGAGATGAGCGTCAAGCGCGTCATCAACACGCCGCGCCGCGGCATCGGCTCCACCTCGATTCAAAAGATTGAGCAGCTGGCACGCGACAACCGCTGCTCGTTCTTCCAAGCCTGCGAGATCGCAACAGCCGAGACGGGCATGTTTAGCGCCAAGGTGCGCAACGGCCTGTCGAGCTTTGTGGCGCTGGTGCGCGAGGGTCGCCGCATGGACGGCGAGCTCAAGGACGTCGTCGAGATGATCGTCGATAAGACGGGCCTGCTGCAGGCTTTCCGCGCCGAGGGCACCATGGAGTCCGAGAGCCGCGCCGAGAACATCCAGGAATTCCTGGGCGTCGCCGCCGAATTTGAGGAGACGCACGAGGATATCGAAGGCACGCTCGAGAGCTTGGAAGAGCTGCGCGCAGCCGGTGTTGCCGATGTGCCTGCCAGCGCCGAGCCCGAGCCTGTTGTGGTGAGCGCGCCCGCGCCCAAGCCGGGGCCGTCTGCGCCCGTGTCTTCGTTTGAGGCGCTCGTTGGCGCGCGTGATGCCGCGGGTTCCAATCCGCTCGATAGCCTGGCGGCCCCGGCGCTCTCGCCGCAGGATGCCCTGGCTGCCGCCATCGCGGGCAACGCGTATGCCGCGCCGACTGAGCTGCCGGCGGGCGCCGTGCATGCCGACGAGATCGAGCGCACCTACGGTCCGCTCACCTGTAAGGCGCTGCCGGCGCTCATGGAGTGGCTGGCCCTGCGCTCCGACTTGGATTCCCTAGCCGGCGAGACGCATGCCATCACCATGATGACCATCCACTCCGCCAAGGGCCTGGAGTTCCCGGCGGTGTTCGTGGCCGGCATGGAGGAGGGTATCTTCCCGCACGTGCACGACTTTGGCGGCGGCGATGACCCGGGCAAGCTCGAGGAGGAGCGTCGCCTGGCCTACGTCGCCATCACGCGCGCCCGTAAGCGCCTGTTCTTGACCTATGCGGCCACGCGTCGCACCTACGGCTCGACCTCTGCCAACCCGCGCTCGCGCTTCCTCAACGAGATTCCGTTTGAGGATATCGAGTTTAGCGGCATCGGTTCTGCCGGTTTTGAGGGCACGGGCTGGGAGAAGCGCGGCGACCGTCACGGCACGTTTGGCTCGGGTATGGGCTCGGATATGTATGGCGGCAAGGTGTTTGGCTCGCATACGCGCTCGACCGGCGGCTCTGGATCGCGTAGCGGATCGAGCTTTGATGACTTCTTTGGCGGCAGCACTTATGGCACCGAGCGCCATCGTGGGGTTTCGCCCGACGCCGGCCGTGTTGCCTCGACCTTTGGCTCGGGCGCGCCGCGAGCCAAAAAGCCGTCATCCAAGGTGTCGCCGACGGTGGAGCGCAAGGTCGATCGCGCCAGCGCATCGCAGGACTTTGCCGCAGGCGATACCGTGAGCCACAAGACCTTTGGCACGGGTACCGTGATCTCGGTCGCCGGAGACATGATCGAGGTTCAATTCGAAAAGACCGGTCAGACCAAAAAGCTGATGAAGGGCTTCGCGCCGATCGTCAAGCTGTCGTGATCCTGGCGGACCTGGGCGGGCGTATAGGGCAACATCGCCTGCTCGGGCAGTCCTGCGCAAGACGGAGAGCACATTAAGTGCTCTCCTTTGCGTGCGGAACTCGCGATCGATGTTGCCCTATACGCCCGCCCAGGTCCTTGGGTAACGGTGCTTGCGAACGTCGCTCTGCTCGTTCGCTTTTTGATCTGGAGAGCCGGGTGGGCTGATAAATAGATACGAGTAGGGGCTCTCCCGTACATGGACGGGGGAGCCCCTTGTTGCGTTTGGGTTGTTGTTGCGATCTAGAGGTGGCTGATAATCAGTTCCATATTGCCCTCGAGCTCGATCTTGTCCACGGTGCTCGGAGCCAGCAGGTGGCTTCCCTTGTGGACGGGGTCGCCGCAGACGGTGCCTTCGCCGTCGATGATCGACAGGCACATGAAGGGCCAGCGCTGGTCGAGGGTCTTGCTGCCGTCGACGCGTACGCGATCGACGGTGTAGCAGGGGTTGGACTCGAGCTCGGTCACGCCGTCGACCTCGGGCGCGGTCACCGTGCCGTCGGTCGGAGCCTGGGCACCAAAGTCGATGCAGTCGAGGCTCTGCTCAATGTGCAGCGGGCGCAGGTTGCCGTCAGTGCCGGGACGGTCGTAGTCGTACAGACGATACGTCACGTCGCTCGACTGCTGCGTCTCCAAAATGAGCGTGCCGGTCTTGATGGCGTGCACGGTACCGGAATCAATCTGGAAAAAGTCGCCCTTGTGAATCGGCAACACGTTGAGCATGTCGTCCCAACGTCCTTCCTCGATCATTTGTGCGGCCTCGGCGCGGTCCTTGGCACGCTGGCCGACGATGATCGTGGCGTCGGGCTCGCAGTCCAGCACATACCAACACTCGGTTTTGCCCAGGCTACCGTTCTCGTGCTCGGCAGCGTACTCGTCGTTGGGATGAATCTGGATCGAAAGGTCGTCCTTGGCGTCCAGAATCTTAATGAGCAGCGGGAACTCCTTGCCCTCGCAGTTGCCAAAGAGCTCGCGATGCTCGGCCCACAGCCACGACAGCGTGTGGCCGGCATACGGGCCCTCCGCAATCTGGCAGTCGCCGTTGGGGTGGGCCGAGATGGCCCAGCACTCACCGATGGGGCCATCGGGAATGTCGTAGCCAAATACGGTTTCGAGCTGGCGACCGCCCCAGATCTTCTCGTGGAAGATCGGCGTCAGTTTAATCAAATCGGACATATTCATACCTCATTGTGTTGCGCGGGCGCTGCGTAAAACTGTTCAAAACGAGCGCCCGCATGACTGCAAAAACCTATGCCAACGTTACGTTGTGCAACTCAAAGCGGTCGCCAACGTTGCGCGAGACCGAATACTCAAAGGCGGCGCCGCTGTCCAAAAAGCCAATCTGGGTGAGCTCGAGCAGGGGAGAGCCAGGCTTGGTGTCCAGGCGCTCGGCTTCTTCCTCGGTTGCTGCCACGGCGCGAATGGTACGGTGGAAGCTCGAAATCTTCAGCCCGCATTGCTCGCGGATGAAATGGTAGACCGATCCGTACAGGTCCTTCTTTTTCAGCCCCGGAATCAGCTCGAGGGGCATGTAGGTGTACTCGATAACGATGGGCTTCCCATCGGCCTGACGCACGCGCACGACGTGATAGGCAAAGTCATCCTCGGCAATTCCCAGCTGGGCTGCGATGTCCGCTGGTGGATTAACAATCGAGAAATCGTAGACCACCGAGGTCACCTTTTCCCCGCGGTGCTCATACGAAAAGCCCTGGGCACGGTCGTTTTTGCCCTGGAAAAACGCCTGGCCGGGAAGTCCCGCCGTGTCCTTAACGTAGGTGCCCGATCCGCGCCGGCTGGTAATAAGACCTTCCTCGGTGATTTGCTCGATAGCTCGTTTGACGGTGATTTTGGAAACGCTATAGAGCTCACAGAACTCAACGACGGTGGGAAGCTTGTCGCCCGGTTTAAGAGCGCCATCCTCGATACTTCGACGAATATCTGCAGCTATCGCCTCGTATTTGGGAATCATGGAACCTCCTTTCCGACATATATGAATACAAAAAGTAAGTATAACCCTCAACAGGGCATCCATATTACTTTTATCTAAGAAGTTCGAGAAAGAAAAAAGAAAAAGCGCTTTACTTTTAAAAATAGAGCGCTATAGTTTAAGCAACGAACGGAATCCTTCCGCACAACAGGATCGACCGTTTGGGGACGGTTTTGTTTTGGCGGGTTGGATATCGGTATGGCCGGTGCGCGCCCGCGCCGGATAACCTGCCAAAGCAAACCCGTCTCCAACCGGAAGCTCTAGAACACGAAAGCGAGGACTTTGATGGCACAGTATCAGCTGCCCAACGACTTCTTCTTTGGCGCTGCTATGTCCGGCCCGCAGACTGAGGGTCAGTGGAACCAGGGCGGCAAGCTCGAGAACCTGTGGGACACCTGGTCCATCCAGGATCTGGGTTCGTTCTACAACCGCGTTGGCTCTTACGCCGGCAATGACTTTATGGCCAAGTACCAGGAAGACCTTCGCATTTTGAAGGACTTGGGTCTGGATACCTATCGCACTTCCATCCAGTGGAGCCGTCTGCTCGATGCCGACGGCAACCTCAACGAGGAAGGTGCCGCGTGGTATCACGAGTTGTTCCGCGCCTCTCGCGAAGCCGGCTTGGAGCCGTTTGTCAACTTGTACCACTTTGACATGCCCACCTACCTCTTTAACCGTGGCGGCTGGGAGAGCCGTGAGGTTGTCGAGGCTTACGCACATTACGCCGACGTCGCCTTCCACGAGTTTGGCCAGGAGATTAAGTACTGGTTCACCTTTAACGAGCCCATCGTCGAGCCCGAGCAGCGCTATCAGGAGGGCGTGTGGTTCCCGCAGCTCCACGACTTCAACCGCGCCCGCACCGTGCAGTATCACATCTCGCTGGCGCACGCGCTGGCCGTGGCCAACTATCGTCGCGCCTATGACGAGGGCGCTATTCGCGCCGATGCCAAGATCGGCATGATCAACTGCTTTACCCCGGTCTACACCAAGGAGAACCCCAGCGAGGCGGACCTCGAGGCCGTGCGCATGACCAGCGGCATCAACAACCGCTGGTGGCTCGACCTCATCACCAAGGGCGAGCTTCCTGCCGACGTGCTCGACAGCCTGGCCGAGGGCGGCGTTAAGCTCCCGTTCCGCGCCGGCGACCAAGAGATCCTCAAGCAGGGTGTTGTCGACTGGCTAGGCTGCAACTACTACCACCCCACGCGTGTTCAGGCGCCGGCGAGCAAGGTCGACCAGTACGGCCTGCCGCACTTTGCCGACGAGTACGTATGGCCCGACGCCGTTATGAACGAGAGCCGCGGCTGGGAGATCTACCCGCAGGGCCTCTACGACTTTGGCATGGACTGCGCTAAGAACTACCCCGATCTTGAGTGGTTCGTTTCCGAGAACGGCATCGGCATCATGGACGAATACAAGAACCGTGACGCCGAAGGAACCATCCAGGATGACTACCGCGTCGACTTTGTACGTCAGCACCTGGAGTGGGTGGCCAAGGCCATCGACGAGGGCGCCAAGTGCCGCGGATACCATTATTGGGCCGTCATCGATAACTGGTCTTGGGCCAATGCCTTTAAGAATCGCTATGGCTTTGTCGAGGTCGATCTGATGGATGGCTATAAGCGCCGTCTTAAGAAGTCGGCGGCCTGGCTCAAACAGGTCGCCACGACCCACGTGGTTGATTAGCGACCGGACGAACGTCCAGACCGCGCGCCGCCGCGCGCAACACATGGCACATCTGGTGGCAGAGGGCGACAGACCACCGTGCGCATAGGAAAGGCCGGATTTGAAAGTTAGGAGCAATCATGGCCAGTGACAACGGAAAGAGCTTCCTCGACAAGTTTGCCGAGGTCTCTGCGAAGGTGGGAAACCAGGTTCACCTGCGTTCCCTGCGTGACGCCTTCGCGACCATCACGCCGCTCTATATCCTTGCGGGTATCGCGGTTCTTATTAACAACGTCGTGTTCCCTCTGTTCCCGCTCGATGCGGCGGGCCTTGCCAACCTTCAGACGTGGGGTTCGGCGATTACGCTGGGCACCCTCAACGTCTCTGCCATTATCTTGGCCGGATTGATTGGCTACAGCCTCGCTAAGAACAAGCGCTTCGATAATCCGCTTGCTTGCATGGTCGTCGCTATCTCTGCCTTCGTCATCATGATGCCGCAGCAGATCACCGCCACGCTTGCCGCCACGAGCCCACTGCTCACCGACAAGATCACCTCCGCCGAGGTCACGGGCGCCCTTTCGACTGCCAACACCGGCACCAACGGTCTGTTCTCGGCTATTATCATCGCCCTGCTTTCCGTCTCGCTCTTCATCAAGATTTCTGGCGTCGAGAAGCTCAAGGTTAAGCTGGGCGAGGGCGTGCCTCCCGCGGTCTCCAACTCCTTCAACGTCATGATTCCGATGCTGCTTAACCTCGCGGTCTTCGCTCTTGCCGCAGCCCTGCTCGCCGTGTGCGCCGGCACCGATCTGTGCACCATCATCTCCACGTGCATCTCCAACCCGCTCAAGAGCATCATGAACGCTGGTCCGTGGGCTGTTATCCTCATCTACACCCTTGCTAACCTGCTGTTCTGCGTCGGTATTCACCAGTCCACCATCTCTGGCGCTACCGTCGAGCCGATCCTGACCATGCTCATCGTCGACAACATGGCTACCTTTGCCGCCGGTGGCACCATCCAGCCCGATCACTACATGAACATGCAGATCGTTAACAGCTTCGCCCTCATCGGCGGCTCGGGCTGCACCCTCATGCTCCTGCTCGACACGCTCCTGTTCTCCAAAAACAAGGCTTCCGAGACCGTTTCCAAGATGGCTATCCTGCCTGGTCTGTTTAACATCAACGAGCCGGTTATCTACGGTTACCCCATCGTGTACAACCTGCCGCTCATGATCCCGTTTGTCCTCCTTCCCGACCTGTTCATCGGCATCACCTATGGCCTTACCTGCGCAGGCATCATCAGCCCCTGCATCGCCCAGGTGCCCTGGACCATGCCTCCCGTCATCAATGCCCTGCTCGCTACGGGCTTTGACTGGCGCGCTGGCGTGTGGCAGGCTATCGAGATTGTCATTGGCATGGCCGTCTACCTGCCCTTTATGAAGATTTCCGAGAAGGCAATCGCCAAGCAGGAGGCTCTCGCCGAGTAGAACGCCTAACGTTCGTCCCTTTCACCTTTGCGGGCGCCGGTACGCGGCGCCGGTGCCCGCAGCTCTCTCCCTTGTGTAAAGATGCAGGGGGGTGGGCACAATAGCCGCAAGGAATAAAACCAGTTGTCGTCTGCGCGCCGCGCAGTTATAAGGAGGAAACCATGAAGAAGATCATGCTCTGCTGCAATGCCGGTATGTCCACGAGCCTGCTGGTCCAGAAGATGCAGGCCGAGGTTGCAAACCGTGGTCTGGATATTGAGGTCGAGGCTCGTCCCATGAACGAGGCCCACGATCACCTGGACGAGTGCGACATGTTGCTGCTTGGTCCGCAGATCGGCTACACCAAGGGCGATTTTGAGAAGGAGGCCGCCGGTCGTTTTCCGGTCGAGGTCATCAACATGGTCGACTACGGCCGCATGAACGCTGCCGGCATCATCGACCACTGCGTCAGCGTGATGGGCTAGGTGCTCTGCATGGAGGATATGAACGAACTGCAGATGACCTGCTTTGAGATCATCAGCTACGTCGGTACCGCCAAGAGCATGTACATCAATGCCGTGCAAAAGGCCAAGGAGGGCGATTTTGACGCCGCCGAGGAGCTTATCAAGCAGGGCGACGAGGCCTATAACGGTGGCCACGATGTTCACATGGGGCTTCTGAAGAAGGAGGCCAACGGCGAACGTAACGGCGAGGCCCCGTTGATTTTGCTGCATGCCGAGGACCAGATGGCCGGCACCGAGACCATGCGCGTCATGGCGACGGAGCTCATCGAGGTTCACAAGCAGCTGCAGGCACTTCAGGCCTAGTCGGCGTTATCGCCGCGACGGACCGTGCGGTCCAACAGACAACATAGTCCCTTTGACGGGCGCCGGGAGCCTCCGCCTCCCGGCGCCTTTATTTTTGGGGATGGTCTTGCGCGGCCTGTTGGGCAGCCAATTGCGTTACCCCAGATAAAACCTGCCAAAACAAACCTGTCCCTTTTTGGTAGGTTTTTGCCTTGAGAGCGGTACCATACAGGCAATGTTTAAACGAGAAAGGTGGGCTCCCATGGAACCTAAGCAGTACTACATCGGCATCGACGTCGGCGGCACTTCGGTTAAGGAGGGCCTGTTCGACGAGGACGGCAACCTGCTTGCCAAGGCCAGCGTGCCCACGCCTCCTATCGTTGACGCCGCGGGCTTTGCCGCGGTGACCGAGGCTATCGACCAGGTGGTCGCCAAGGCACAGATTCCGCGTGCCTTTGTGGCGGGCATTGGCCTGGCCGTTCCGTGTCCCATCCCGGCGTCGGGCGATGCCAAGGTCAAGGCCAACATTGCCATTAACCTGCCCGAGCTGAGGGTCGCCATTCAGAAGCACTGCCCCGATGCGGTCGTTAAGTATGAGAACGATGCCAACGCCGCTGCCATGGGCGAGGCCTGGCTCGGTTCTGCCAAGGGCGTGCAGAACGTGGTGATGGTCACCATCGGTACCGGCGTGGGCGGCGGCGTTATCGTTAACGGCGACGTGGTATCGGGCGTTGTGGGCGCCGGCGGCGAGATTGGCCACATGTGCCTGAACCCGGCCGAGGAGCGCACCTGCGGCTGTGGCGGCCATGGCCATCTGGAGCAGTATTCCAGCGCCACCGGCGTGGTGAGCAACTACCTTGCCGAGTGCAAGAAGGCGGGCGTCGAGCCCATTGAGCTCACCGGCCCCTCCGATTCCAAGGACGTGTTCCAGGCCTGCCGCGAGGGCGACAAGCTCGCGCTGGCCGCAGCCGACACCATGGCCGACTACCTTGGCCGCGCCCTGGCGCTTATCGCCAACGTGGTCGACCCCGAGATGTACCTGATCGGTGGCGGCGCGTCCGCTTCGGCCGATGTTTATCTCGACAAGGTTCGCGAGCACTTTAAGCAGTACGCGCTCTCTGCCTCGCGCGAGACGCCCATTAAGGTCGCTTCGCTCGGAAACGACGCCGGCATCATCGGTGCCGCCTACGTAGCCCTGCGCGCCGCCGGTAAATAGTCGGTGCAGGAGGGCGGTGGTACAAGGGGGCAGACTTCGCCCCCAGGCTCGCCCCAAATTGCGCCGCGGCCCTTGCGTCTCATAAGGTTCGGCGCCAGCGTGCTACCATAGCTACGTCCAAGTACACATATCAAGTGGAGGATATCCATGGCAAACGTTCTTGTCTTTGGTCACCAGAACCCCGATAACGACGCCATCATGAGCGCCGTCGTCCTGTCCCAGCTGCTCAACCAGGTTGAGTATGCCGGCAACACCTACGAGGCCTGCGCCCTTGGTCAGCTTCCGGCCGAGTCCGCCAAGCTGCTCGCCGACGCCGGCATCGCCGAGCCCCGCGTGATCGAGTCCGTCGAGGCCGGTCAGCTCGTCGTCCTCACCGACCACAACGAGTCTGCCCAGTCCGTCGCCGGCCTTAAGGACGCCACGGTCTTTGGCGTTGTCGATCATCACCGCATCGGCGACTTCGAGACCGCCGGCCCGCTGCACTACATCTGCCTGCCCTGGGGCTCCAGCTGCACCATCGTCACCAAGCTCGCCGACGTGCTCGGCGTTGAGCTTTCCGACGTCCAGGCCAAGCTGCTGCTCTCGGCCATGATGACCGATACGCTCATGCTCAAGAGCCCCACCACCACCGCTGTCGACCGCGCCGTTGCCGCCAAGCTCGGCGAGCAAGTGGGCGTCGACCCGGTCAAGTTTGGCATGGAGGTCTTCCTTACCCGTCCGTCCGGCTCCTTCACCGCTGCCGAGATGGTCAGCAACGACATCAAGATGTTCGAGCCCGCCGGCAAGAAGCTGCTCATCGGCCAGTACGAGACCGTCGACAAGAGCCGCGCGCTCGGCATGATCGACGAGATTCGCGAGGCCATGCGTGCCTACGCCGCCGAGAAGGGTGCTGACGGCATTGTCCTGTGCATCACCGACATCATGGAGGAGGGCTCGCAGGTCCTGCTCGAGGGCGAGACCGAGGCTGCTCAGAAGGGCCTGGGCATTGCTGACGAGCACGACGGCGTCTGGATGCCGGGTGTCCTCTCCCGTAAGAAGCAGGTCGCTGCCCCCATCATGGCCGCCTGCTAGGTTTAGTTGACCAAACGCCACGACCGGATCGCGGACGTCCCGCGCTCCGGTCGTTTTTTGTGCACGGCGCCGCGTCGTCTCTTGGACAGGCGTGCCCGTGCCGTTGAGCAAATAATGTTCAACCTGTGGTTCCGCTTTTCGGCCACGCCTGCGTGCTTGTCGTGCAGGGTAGGCTAGATGCAAGCGTAATACGTTAGAGCGCGGCGCCGCCACTTGGGCGGGCCGTGCTTTTTTAAGACGGGAGCCATCCCGTGAAAGGAGCCGCCCATGGCAGCAACTGAGCAGCTGTTCAACGTTCGCGAGCGCAAGCGCTTTGAACATCACGACATCTGGGAGCGCATCGCCGAGAACGGCACGATTTCCGCCGCCGTCATGGTCTTCGCCGCCATCGCCGCCGTCATTTGCGCTAATACCGATGCCTACGAGGCCATCCATCACTTTTTGGAGACCCCGCTGTATGTGGGTCTGGGGCATTTGACGGCTGGCCTCACCGTCGAGCTTTTCGTCAACGACTTCCTCATGGCGATTTTCTTTTTGCTGGTGGGCATTGAGCTCAAATATGAAATGACGGTCGGCGAGCTCAAAAACCCGCGCCAGGCTATGCTTCCCATGCTGGCGGCCGTGGGCGGCGTCGTCGTTCCCGCCTGCATCTATCTGATCTTTAACCATGCCGGCGCGCACAACGGCTGGGCCATTCCCATGGCAACCGATATTGCCTTTGCGCTGGGCGTGCTGTCGCTTTTGGGCAATCGCGTGCCCAACGGCGTGCGTGTGTTCTTCTCGACGCTCGCCATCGCCGACGACCTCATCTCCATCGCCGCCATCGCCATCTTCTACGGTCAGAGCCCCAATCCGTTTTGGTTGGGCGCCGCCGCGCTTGTGACGTGCGCGCTCGTGTGGCTCAACAAGACGCAGCACTACCGCCTCGCCCCGTATTCGGTGCTGGGCCTGCTGCTGTGGTTCTGCATGTTCAAGAGCGGCGTGCACGCTACGCTTGCCGGCGTCATCCTGGCCTTCACCATCCCGGCCAAGTGCGGCGTCAAGCTCGATAGCCTCACCGATTGGTTGGGCGAGTGCCTGCCGCTGCTCGATGACCGCTACGACGACGAGGCACACATCCTGGGCCAGCATGACTTTACCGTCTCGACTACCAAGGTCGAGCGCGTCATGCACCGCGTGACCCCGCCGCTCATTCGCATGGAGCGTCTGATCTCCACGCCGGTCAACTTTGTGATCCTGCCGATCTTTGCGTTCGTCAACGCACAGGTTCGCCTAGTGGGCGTGGACATGAGCACGCTGCTCACCGACCCGGTGACGCTCGGCGTGTACTTTGGCATGCTGCTGGGTAAGCCGATCGGTATCTTTGGCATGACGTTCGCCTTGGTCAAGCTCAAGGCCTGCGAGCTGCCGCACAATGTCAACTGGCATATGATTGCCGGCGTGGGCATTCTGGGCGGTATCGGCTTTACCATGTCGATTCTCATCAGCGGCCTCGCCTTCCCGACGGCCCAGTTTGAGGTTCTGGCTGCCAAGGCCGCTATTCTCGCCGGCTCTGTCACCGCGGCCGTACTTGGCATGATCTACATGAGTGTGATCTGCAAGCACCCCGCGCCCAAGAACGAGTAGGCGCGTAGAAACAGACGCCAGAGCCTGCTCGAGCGCGTGTAAAACGCGGTTTTGAGTGGTACTTGCCACCTGCCGGACACCCCAGTGGCCAAAAAACGCCGTTTGTGAGTACTGTCACAAACGGCGTTTCATTTTAGGCGCGAAAAATAATGTACAAATCTATTCTGTCTGTGCATTAACGATTGCGTGGCTGGACGAAAAATGCTGATGCATCCTTCCAAAACCGGACACAAAAGGCCAAGACTGGCCTTTTTAATTCAAAATCGCTGTTACTAAAAAAGTAACAGTACTCATATTTGCTATTTTTTGACCACAGGCCCCAATGACTAGGTTTATTCCACGGTGCCGTAGATGGCGCCCCAGCCGTGGGCGGCCAAGGCGGAGTTGAGCTGGTCGCAAAGTGACTGGCGGTCGTAATAGCCGGGCGGTAGCAGGTTCACGATTTCCATGAGATCGGGCGCCAGGTCCAAGATTTCGGCCTGTACGATCAGATCCAGGCGGTCGATGGCGTGGCGGTCGTAAAACAGTCCGTCGACCAGGCGCTGCAGGTCGCCGAATTCCTCGGCCTGGAACGATCCATACTCCATAGTGCCTCCTTGGGCGTCCCACGCCGGCATGCGCGGCGATTCGTAATTTATTGCGATGGACTTAATCTATCACGGCTTCATAACGTTGCGGCGGTGGCGGTCTATACTTAGACGAACTGCAACGTACCGCTTCGCGAAAGGTCGCACCCCATGCAGACGATCTACCAGAAGATGGAAACCACCGAACTCGATGCTGCCATCGAGGCACTCAAAGCCGAGGTCGCCGAGGTCAAGGCCAAGGGTCTGGTGCTCGACATGGCCCGCGGCAAGCCGTCGCCCTCCCAGGTGGACATCTCGCGCCCCATGCTCGATATCCTCAATGCCGATGCCGATCTGCACGACGGCAATGTCGACTGCTCCAACTACGGCTGCTTTGAGGGCATTCCCTCGGCACGCAAGCTGGCGGGGGAGTTCCTGGGTTGCCCCGCCGAGCAGACGCTCGTGCTGGGTTCGTCGAGCTTGCTGATCGAGCACGATATTGCCGGTATGTTCTGGCGTTGCGGCTCGTGCGGCAGCGAGCCCTGGGAGGCTTATGAGGCCGCGCACGACGGCAAGAAGGTCAAGTTCCTGTGCCCCGTTCCCGGCTACGACCGCCACTTTGGCATCACCGCCGATCTGGGTATCGAGAACGTCCCCGTCGCGATGACCGACAACGGCCCCGACATGGACGAGGTCGAGCGCCTGGTTGCCGCCGACGACTCCATCAAGGGCATCTGGTGCGTGCCCAAGTATTCCAACCCCACGGGCATCACCTTTAGCGAGGACACCGTGCGTCGCCTGGTTGAGATGCCCACGGCCGCACCCGATTTCCGCATCTTCTGGGACAACGCCTACTGCGTGCACGACCTGTACGACGAGACCGACGAGCTCGCAAACATCTTTGACCTCGCTCGCGCGGCGGGCACCGAGGACCGCGTGGTGGCATTTGCCTCGACGTCCAAGATCACCTTCCCGGGCGCCGGTATCGGCTTTATCGGTGCGAGCCCCGCGGTCATCGCCGAGTTCTCCAAGCGCCTGAAGGCCGGCCTCATCAGCGCCGACAAGCTCAACCAGCTGCGTCACGTGCGCTTCCTTCCCACCATCGAGGCGGTCAAGGAGCACATGAAAAAGCATGCCGAGTTCTTGCGCCCGCGCTTTGAGGCCGTCGAGCGCAAGCTCACCGAGGGCTTGGGCGACACGGGCTGCGCCACCTGGACGCACCCCCGCGGCGGCTACTTTGTAAGCTTCGATGGTCCCGAGGGCTCGGCTCAAAAGGTCGCCGCGCTTTGCGCCGACCTGGGCGTCAAGCTCACGCCGGCCGGTGCTACCTGGCCCTATGGCAAGGACCCGCGCGATACCAACATCCGCATCGCGCCGAGCTATCCCACGGTCGAGGACCTGGAGGCCGCGCTCGATGTGCTGGTGCTGGCCGTTAAGCTTGTCGCTGCCGAGCTCGCGCGTGCCGAGCGCGCCTAACGCGCGGCTTCCCGTACTATCCGCACTTTCGATACGTAAAGGAGCGTATACATGGATTTGGGTATTTCCACCAACCCCACGCCGGAGATCTACACCATTAAGGTAACCGGCGAGATCGATATCTCTAACGCCGATAGCCTGCGCAATGCCATCGACCTGGCGCTCGAGCAGCCCACCGAGGCCGTTGAGCTCGATTTTGCCCAGGTGAGCTACATCGATTCGACGGGCATTGGCGTGCTCGTGGGCGCCGCGCACCACGCGGTCGACCACGGCAAGCGCTTTAGCTGCACCAATGTGCAGCCCCCGGTGATGCGCGTGGTCCAGCTGTTGGGTGTCGACCAGGAGATTTCGATCACCGCTGCATAATCTTTGCCCCAAAAGGGCGTGCCGTTTGGCATATGTTTGTGATGCGCTCGGACGTTTTGGCGTCCGGGCGCTATACTTGACCGAATGAATAGACGAGTTCCGGCCGAATGGCGCGGTGCGGGCTCGACTCACATCGAGCCTTGGAGGTATGTGTGTTTGGTATTGGAGAGGGTGAGCTCGCGATCATCGTGGTCTTCGGCTTTTTGCTGTTTGGCCCGGATAAGCTCCC
>JAXIZX010000074.1:0-2627 GCA_036303765.1 Collinsella sp.
GCCATCTCCTACCTCGACTTCTCGCACTTCGATGACTCCAAGTTCAACGCCATCAAGGTCGAGGGCGTGGAGCCCAAGAGCGCAAACGTCACCGACGACTCCTTCAAGATCTGGGCTACCGAGCACATGTACTGCTCCAAGGACGCCGACGAGGCCACCAAGGCCTTCCTAGAGTTCATGCTTTCCGACGACGTCCAGGGCAAGCTCGTCGAGGAGCAGGGCTTCATCCCCGTCTCTGCCATGAAGGTCGTCAAGGACGCCAGCGGCAAGGTCTCTGCTAAATAAGTAATCGCCCCGGAAAGGTTTGCAATGGCAAAACAGCTGCCAAAGCGCGACCTTGAGAACGTGGGCCTGGGCGTCACGGGCGCGTGCGTAGCGCTCGTGACGCTTGTCGTTGCCGCGCTCATCTTTATGGTCGCCCAAAAGGGCCTCTCGGCTTTTGTCAAGGACGGCGTCTCGGTCGTCGAGTTTTTCACCGGCATCAAGTGGGACCTGGCCAACACAGCCGAAAACGGCCTGCCCTATACCGGCGCCCTGCCCCTGATCGTCACCTCGTTTGCGGTCATGGTGCTCTCCACGCTTATCGCGCTGCCCATCGCCATCGGCTCTGCCATCTTTGCGGTCGAGATTAGCCCTAAGTTTGGCTCTAAGATCTTTCAGCCGCTCATTGAGCTTTTGACCGGCATCCCCTCGGTCGTCTTTGGCCTGATCGGTTTTCACGTGGTCGTCGGTCTTATGAAGAGCGTTTTCCACGTGAGCACGGGCCTGGGCATCTTGCCCGGCGCCATCGTGCTGGCGGTCATGACTCTGCCGACGATGACCACGCTTTCGGTCGATGGCTTGCGCGCCGTGCCCGACGGCTACCGCCAGGGCTCGCTCGCGCTGGGCTACACCCGCTGGCAGACCATCTGGCACGTGGTGCTCAAGTCCGCCATGCCGTCGCTCATGACCGCGGTTATCTTGGGCATGACCCGCGCCTTTGGCGAGACGCTCGCCGTGCGCATGGTCATCGGCGGCATCGAGGCCATGCCGACGTCGCTGCTGTCGCCGGCTTCGACCATCACCACCACGCTCACCACGTCCATGGCAGTCTATGCCGAGGGCTCGGCCCAAGACGATGTTCTGTGGGCGCTCGGCCTGCTGCTGATGGGCATGAGTCTCATCTTCATCCTGATCATCCACCTTATCGGCCGCAAGGGGGCGAAGGCTCGTGGCTAGCACGCGTATCCACATCGACGAGGCGAGGCTCGGGCGTGTCCAAAAGCAGGACCGCTTCGCCACGGGCGTGTTGACGGCGATCGTCGCCATCGTCATGCTCATCGTCGTCTCCATGGTGGCCTATATCCTGTTCGAGGGCATCTCGACGCTGTTCCAGCCGGGCTTTCTCACGGAGCCGTCGCGCGCCAACGGAACGCAGGGCGGCGTGCTCTACCAGCTGTTCGACTCGTTCTACCTGCTGCTGATCACCCTGATCATCTCGGTGCCCATCAGCCTGGGTGGCGCGGTCTTTTTGGTTGAGTACGCGCCGGACGGACCCATCCGCGACATCGCCTCCACCGCCATCGAGACGTTGTCCTCGCTGCCTTCCATCGTCGTCGGCATGTTCGGTTTTCTGGTGTTCTCGGTGCAGCTGGGCTGGAAGTACTCCATCATCTCCGGCGCCGTCGCGCTCACCATGTTCAACATCCCCATCCTGGTGCGCGTGATCCAGCAGGCGCTCGAGGACGTGCCGCAGGCCCAGCGCGATGCGTGCCTGGCCATGGGCCTCACTCGCTGGGAGGCCACGCTGCACATCCTGATCCCCGAGGCCATGCCTGCCATCGTGACGGGCATCGTGCTTTCGGCCGGTCGCGTGTTTGGCGAGGCCGCAGCACTGCTTTTTACCTCGGGTATGAGCTCGCCGGTTCGCCTGAACTTCTTGAGCTTTAACCTGTCGAGCCCCACCTGCGCTTGGAACGTGTTCCGTCCCGGCGAGTCGCTCGCCGTGCACATCTACAAGATCTATGGCGAGGGCAGCCCCGAGGCCCAGCAGATTGTTTGGGGCACCGCGGCGCTGCTGATGATTTGCGTGCTGCTGTTTAACGTAATCGCCCGCATTGTGGGCAAGCAACTGGCAAGGAAGATGACGGCCGAATGAGCGAGATGAATGCAACGCCCGCAACCGAAGCGGCATCGTCCGACACCCGGGACTTCCTGTCGAGCGTGGGGGAGAGCGAGAAGCGCGTGCGCGTGAGCGGCAAGGCCGTGAGCGACGAGGTTGTGCTCTCCACCAAGGACGTCAACGTGTACTATGGCGACCACCATGCACTGCACAATACGTCGCTCGACTTCCACAAGGGCGAGATCACGGCGCTCATCGGGCCTTCGGGCTGCGGTAAGTCGACCTTCTTACGCAGCCTCAACCTGATGAATCGCGAGATTCGCGGCTGCCGCGTGGAGGGCGAGATCAACTATCGCGGGCGCAATGTAAACACCAAGACCGAAAACACCTACGAGCTGCGCCGTTCCATTGGCATGGTGTTCCAGCAGCCCAACCCGTTCCGCAAGTCCATTCGCGACAACATCACGTTTGCGCCTAAGCGCCACGGCATCACCGACCGCGACGAGCTCGACCGCATGGTCGAGGA
>JAXIZX010000075.1:0-2189 GCA_036303765.1 Collinsella sp.
GGACTTTAGAGGAGATATCGTGTGGTGGGCCGTCAGGGGGTCGAACCCTGGACCTTGGGATTAAGAGTCCCCTGCTCTACCAACTGAGCTAACGACCCGATATCAACACGAAGCAAGAACTGGGGTGGGTAAAGGGACTCGAACCCTCGACCTACGGGACCACAACCCGTCGCTCTAGCCAACTGAGCTACACCCACCGTGTCCTGTGCGCTTCGCGCTCGACTATTATTGCAAGGAACGCCACGCGATGCAAGCCCCAATTTTCAAGAATTTTGAAAAGAGTTTTTCGAGACCATTTCGAGCAAATCCCACCGGTTTCATAGGAGTAAACTTGCCCCACTGCAAATCCTCGAAAGGACCGTCATGAAAGAACTCTCCAACCGCACGGCAACGTTTACCGATTCGGTCATCCGCCGTATGACGCGCATCTCCAACAAGTATGGCGCCGTCAACCTGTCGCAGGGCTTCCCCGACTTCGATCCCCCGGCGCAGCTGCTCAATAGTCTGGGCACCATCGCCACCGACCCCAAGCCGCTTTACCACCAGTACTCCATCACCTGGGGCTCCCAGGCCATGCGCGAGGCGCTCGCCGCCAAACAGGAGCACTTTATGGGCATGCCGGTGAACCCCAACGAGAATATCGTAGTCACTTGCGGCTCCACCGAGGCCATGATGGCCGCCATGATGACGGTCACGAACCCCGGCGACAAGGTCGTCATCTTCTCGCCGTTCTACGAGAACTACGGCGCTGACACCATTCTCTCGGGAGCCGAGCCCATCTATGTGCCGCTCAACCCGCCCACCTTTGACTTCGACCGCGAGGTCCTCGAGGCGGCCTTCCGCGACAACGACCCAAAGGCCATCGTCCTGTGCAACCCTTCCAACCCCTGCGGCAAGGTCTTTACGCGCGAGGAGCTCACCTTTATCGCCGACCTCTGCAAAAAGTACGACGCCTATTGCATCACCGACGAGGTATACGAGCACATCGTCTACGCACACCATGAGCACGTCTACATGGCCACGCTGCCTGGCATGTTCGAGCGCACCATCAGCTGCAGCTCGCTGTCCAAGACCTACTCCATCACCGGCTGGCGTCTGGGCTACACTATCGCCCCTGCCGAAATCACCGAGCGCATCCAAAAGGTCCACGACTTCCTCACCGTGGGCGCCGCCGCTCCCCTGCAGGAAGCCGTCGTCACCGCCCTCAACTTCGACGACAGCTATTACGATGAGGTCCTTGACCTCTATGCCGCCAAACGCGACCTGTTCTGTCAGGGGCTCGATAGCATCGGTCTTGAGCATAACGTGCCACAGGGCGCCTACTACGTCATGATGGACATCTCTGAGTTTGGCTATGACAGCGACCTCGAATTCTGCGAGGACCTCGCGTCTAAGGTGGGCGTGGGCGCCGTGCCCGGCTCGAGCTTCTTCCGCGAGCCCGTCAACCACCTGATTCGTTTCCACTTTGCCAAGCGCGACGAGACGCTTAACGCGGCATTGGAGAACCTCAAGTCGCTACGTGATAAAATCAAGCCGCGCGGGTAAGGACAGCCCGACAACTAGAGCAACCAAAGAAGCCCCGCACCGCCCACCGCGTTGCGAGGCTTCTTTCTATAGCGCTTTCTTAAATGGTTTAGAGCTCTATACTTTAGTCACGGAGCAACTCGTCCCAGAGAGAGGAATACTATGGCAGAACAGCAGCTTATCGGAGCGCTCGAGGCCGGCGGCACCAAGATGGTCTGCGCCACGGGCTATGCAGACGGTACGGTCCTGGAGCGCGAGCAGATCGCGACCACGACCCCGCAGGAAACCGTCGAGGCCGTCAACGCATGGTTTGCCGACAAGGGCATCGCCGCGCTGGGCATTGGCGCCTTTGGCCCTACCGCAGTCAACCCCGCCTCGCCCCAATACGGCAAGATCCTGGAGACGCCCAAAACGGCATGGCGCTACTTTGACCTGCTGGGCACTATCCAAAACGAGCTCAATATCCCCTGCGGCTACGATACCGACGTCAACGTCGCCTGCCTGGGCGAGGTCACGTTTGGTTGCGCCAAGGGCCTTACCGATGTGGTCTACCTGACCATCGGCACCGGCGTGGGCGCCGGCGTGCTCTCGGGCGGCAAGCTCGTGCACGGCATGATGCATCCCGAGGCCGGCCACATCCTGGTCACGCGCGACCCGCGCGACAC
>JAXIZX010000076.1:0-2143 GCA_036303765.1 Collinsella sp.
GGTGTCGTTCATGCGGATGTACTCCATGAACTGGTGCACAACGTCGTGAGCGATCTGGTCGACGCGGTCGTCGTCGTTACCGTACTTGGGGAACTCGCCCTCGGTCTCGAAGTCGACGATGATGCCGTTCTCATCACGGACAGGGTGGACCTTGGCGTACTTGATGGCGGACAGGGAGTCAGCCACGACGGAAAGGCCAGCGATGCCCGTAGCGAACCAGCGGTGCACGTGCTTGTCATGCAGAGCCATCTGGATGCGCTCGTAGCAATACTTGTCGTGCATGTAGTGAATGATGTTCAGCGAGTTGACGTACACGCCGGCGAGCCACTTCATCATGTCGTTGTACTTGGCCACAACGTCGTCGTAATCGAGGGTATCGCCCTCGACGGCGCGATACTTGGGGCCGACCTGCTTCTTGGAGACCTCGTCGACGCCGCCGTTGAGTGCGTACAGCAGGCACTTGGCCAGGTTGGCACGGGCGCCGAAGAACTGCATCTCCTTGCCGATGCGCATGGAGGACACGCAGCAGGCAATACCGTAGTCGTCGCCATGATAGACGCGCATGAGGTCGTCGTTCTCGTACTGGATCGAGGAGCTGGCGACAGAAGTCTTGGCGCAGAACTTCTTGAAGTTCTCGGGCAGACGGGTCGACCACAGAACGGTCATGTTGGGCTCGGGGCTGGTGCCCATGTTCTCGAGCGTGTGCAGGTAGCGATAGCTCATCTTGGTAACGAGCGTACGGCCGTCGACACCCATGCCGCCGATGGACTCGGTGACCCACTGCGGGTCGCCGGTAAACAGGGCCTGGTACTCGGGGGTACGGGCAAACTTGACCATGCGGAGCTTCATGATGAAGTGATCCACGAACTCCTGGATCTGCTCCTCGGTGAAGGTACCGTTGGCAAGGTCGCGCTCAGCGTAGATGTCGATGAACGTAGAGGTACGGCCGATGGACATAGCGGCGCCGTTCTGCTCCTTAACGGCAGCGAGGTAGGCGAAGTACATCCACTGGATGGCCTCCTGCGTGTTGGTAGCAGGGTTAGAAATGTCGAAACCATAGGTCTCGGCCATCATCTTGAGCTCGCCGAGGGCGCGGATCTGCTCCTGCAGCTCCTCGCGATCGCGGATGTTGTCGGCGGTCATGACCGTCGGGGTAGAAGCCTTCTGGGCCTCCTTGTCCTTGATCAGGTAGTCGACGCCGTACAGGGCAACACGACGGTAGTCGCCGATGATGCGGCCGCGGCCATAGCCATCGGGCAGACCGGTGATGATGTGAGCCGAGCGGCAAGCGCGCATCTCGGGGGTGTAGACATCGAAGACGCCAGCGTTGTGGGTCTTGCGCTCGAAGGTGTAGCGCTCGACAACGTTCTCATCGACCTTATAGCCGTGCTGGCTGGCAGCCTGGCAAGCGATGCGGATACCGCCGTTGACGTGCAGCGCGCGCTTGAGCGGCTTGTCGGTCTGGAGGCCGACGATGGTCTCCTTCTCGCGGTGGGCGTTATCGATGTAGCCAGCGGGGTGGCTCACGATACCCGTGACGGTCTTGGTGTCCATATCGAGGACACCGCCCTGCTCGCGCTCCTTAAGCAGCAGGTCGAGAACCTCGCCCCACAGCTCCTTGGTACGCTCAGTCGGGCCGGCGAGGAACGACTCGTCGCCCTCGTAGGGGGTGTAGTTCTTCTGGATGAAGTCTCGGACGTCAACCTCTCCCGTCCAGATGCCTTCCTTGAAGCCTTCCCATGCCTCCTGCATTGTGTAACCACGCTCCTAGTTACGTGTAATGCGGCGCTCTCTCACACCGCTGCTTATTGAATTCTTGAATGTTCGGCTTGCACTACCGGCTTCTTCCGTTCTTCACCACACGTTGGTGCAGAGAAAAACGTTTGTCCACCTTGGAACTACAACCCAAAAACCCAAGATTTCACCCGTTTGAGAAGGATAACATAGCGACCCTCTCCATCTGGGCTGTTATATGTTTCTTTTTTTATATCATAAGGGCGTTTTTTACAAACCCGCAGGAAATGCGAGCGCGAACAACTACCGTTCACCGATTTGTATGTTATTTTTCCTTGCCTTTGTACGACGTTCGCTCTAGCTGTTATGCCAGCTTTAGCAGGGTAAAGTGTCCCAGAGACCCTACAGA
>JAXIZX010000077.1:0-2750 GCA_036303765.1 Collinsella sp.
CTATCCGCACCACCGTCGTTTCAAAAAGGAAGCGCCATGGCAGAACACATGACCCCGGTTGTAGCGAAGGTCTTGCCTGAGGAAAAGGCGGCCTTCGCGGCGGCAACCCAGCTCGTAGGCACCACGCCGTCCAACGCCATCCGCATGTTCATCGCCGCCTTCAATCGCTGCGGCACCTTTCCGTTCGACATTTCGCCCAGCGGGGCCTTTGGCACTGTGCCCGATTCTCATCAATAAGTGATCCGTTTTCCTCCGTCCCCATGGGATCAGCTCTCTGCCGAGTTGTGGTAGAACTAGGGAACGGTTTTGAGGAGGTTGGCATGCTCAATGCGATGGCGTGGGCGCTTGCATGTTTTGGCGTTGTCGCTGCCGATATAGCCCTGAGCGTGGTTCTGTTTTCGGTTCTCGATGCCGTATCGGTGCTGACGGGCTATCCGATCGACAATCTCGATATCCAATGGTTCCAGGCTGCCGCTCAGACGGCGTCGTTTTTGATGGCGCTGCTGTGGTGGCGTTATCTGTGGCCCCGCTCCTTCATGGCGCGCCGGCAAGGTGAACGTCCGCTCGGCGGGGGAGCAAGTGCTGCATGGAAGCGCATCGCTTGCGTTGTCGTGATTGGCCTTGCCCTGCAGGTGGTCGTTGGCTACGTGACCGACGCCGTGCTGTCGCTGTTGCCCGACGCCGCGGCCGACTACAGCGAGCTTATCGAGGAAACAGGTATGGGCGACACCAGCTATCTCGCCGTCCTGACTACGGTGCTCGGCGCCCCATTTTGTGAAGAGCTGCTGGTGCGCGGCATTATTTTTGAGTTTTCGCTCCGAGCGTTTAATCCGCAGTGTCGCCCACTTTGGAAGCGCCCGCGTCGTGCGAGCGCGCAAAACGGCGCCATGGTGCCCTGGGCGGCCCCAAGTACGTGGGGTATCGCCGCGGCGATTGTGCTGCAGGCGGCAATCTTCGGTTTTATGCACATGAATTGGGTGCAGGGTTGCTACGCGGGTGCCGCCGGCCTCATCTTTGGTTGGGTGCTCGTGACGACCGGAAAGCTCCGCTACACGATCCTGCTGCACTTTGCCTTTAATGCCGGGTCGTACCTCATGGGCCTGCTGTGGTTTGTGAACACCCCGCTCGACGTGGCGGTCACGGTTGCCATCGCCGGCATCATCCTCGTGGAGGCGATGCGCTCACTGCGCCACGCATGCGAGACGGACATAGCGACGGCACCGCTGCCTTAGTTGCGCCTGCCGCCGCCGTTGGCGCCCTGTCGTCCCTGGGCCGCGCGGTTGCGACCTGCGGTGTTCTGCGCACGCGACATGCCGCCGTGGCCCTTGCTGCCCTTGGGCCCCTTGCCAGCGCCGCCGCCATGCGGTTTGCCGCCCTTCTTGCCGGTGCCATGCCCGCCGCCGGCAGACGTCTCGCCCGGGCGTGGCGGCACGGGGCGAATCAGACAATGCTTGGTGTAGCCGATCAGATCGCGGCGGTCGGCTTTCTCTAACGCCTCACGCACGAGCTTGTAATTCTCGGGCTTGCGATACTGGATGAGCGCGCGCTGCATGGCCTTCTCGTGCGGGTCGCGCGCCACATAGATCGGCTCCATGGTGCGCGGGTCCACGCCGGTGTAGTACATGCACGTCGACATGGTGGACGGTGTGGGGTAGAAGTCCTGCACCTGCTCGGGCATATAGCCCATGTCGCGCACGGCTTCGGCAAGGTCCACGGCTTCCTTCATGGTTGAACCGGGGTGGCTCGAGATCAGATACGGCACAACATACTGCTTGAGTCCATACTCGCGGTTCAGGCGCTCAAATTTGCGGCAGAACGCGTCGTAGACGGCGCGGCTCGGCTTGCCCATCACGGACAGCACCGCGTCGCTCACGTGCTCGGGCGCTACGCGCAGCTGGCCCGAGACATGGTGCTCCAGCAGCTCGCGCAAAAACTCGTCCGAGGCATCGGCCATGGTGTAGTCAAAGCGGATGCCGCTGCGGACAAAGACTTTCTTGACGCCCGGCAGCTGACGCAGGTCGCGCAGCAGCTGCGTGTAGCCGCTCTCGTCGACCACCATGTTCTTGCATACGCTCGGCCACAGGCAGCGCTTGTTCTTGCACACGCCGTGCTTGAGCTGCTTGTCGCAGGCGGGACGGCTAAAGTTGGCCGTCGGCCCTCCCACGTCGTTGATGTAGCCCTTAAACTCGGGATCGCGCGTGAGCAGCTCGGCCTCGCGCATGATCGAGTCATGGCTGCGCATCTGCAGCACGCGGCCTTGGTGGAAGGTGAGGGCGCAAAACGAACACTCGCCAAAACAACCGCGGTTGGAGCTAATGGAAAACTTGATCTCGGCAAAGGCTGGCACGCCGCCTGCCGCGTCGTAGTTGGGATGCCAATCGCGTGCGTAGGGGAGTTCGGCCACCTCGTCCATCTCGTCGGTGGTGAGCGTGGCCGACGGTGGGTTCTGCACCACATAGACGCTGTTGGGGTAGGGCTCTACCAGACGATGCCCGGTGATGGGGTCCATGTTCTGCTGCTGTACGTTAAAGCTGCGCGCGTAATTGAGCTTGTCGGCGGCAAGGTCGTCCCAGCTGGGCAGCAAGTCGTAGTCGTAGACCTCGTCGAGCGAGCTGGTGCGGTAGACGGTGCCGTTGATATAGGTGATCTGATCGACGGGCAGCCCCGCGTCGAGCGCGTCGGCGATCTCGATAATCGCGTGCTCGCCCATGCCGTAGATGAGGATGTCGGCGCCCGAGTCGAGCAGCACC
>JAXIZX010000078.1:0-6684 GCA_036303765.1 Collinsella sp.
CTGCTGTGCTTTAACGAGCTCGAACTCGAGGTAACCGAAATCTCGCCCCGCGAATGCACGAAGCGCGGGGGCATCCAGTCTGTACTCGACGCCCTCGATCCCCACCACGGAACCGTATACGGCATCGGCGACGCCAGCAATGACGTCTCGCTGATGAACGCCGTCGACGTTGGCATCGCCATGGGCAACGCACCGGACTTCCTTAAGGAAAAGGCCGACTATGTCACCGACAGCATCGACCACGACGGCGTCGTCACCGCGCTCGAACACTTTGGGCTTATCTAGCCAAGCCCCTACCGCACTTGCGGCCGCATGGACCAATCGTCTTCAACCGCCGCGCTCGACGCCCTAATGTGGCAATATGTTGTCTGCATAATGCAACGATGCAACCTATCAAAGAATGCGAGAACCCGTGTCCAGTCCGTTTACCAGCTTTTTAGCCCAGCACTTTGACCAGATTAACGACTATCTGGCCACGTTCTTTGACGGACAGGCGACTTCCGCCGATATCGAGCGCTACCTGTATACCCCGCTCTCGGCATTTACGGCCAACGCCGGTAAACGCCACCGCCCGCTCATCTGCATGCTCGCCGCCACCGCGGTGGGCGGCAGCTTTGAGAGCGCCCGCAGCGCAGCGGCGGCCATCGAGCACTTTCAGTCGGGCGCACTCATCCACGACGACATCGCCGACAACGGACAGCTGCGCCGCGGCAAGCCCTGCATGCACCTCACCGAGGGCACGGGCCTTGCCATCAATTGTGGCGACCTAGCGCTCACCATGGTCACCAAGACGGTTCTCGACGACCCCACGCTGGAGTCCGACGTGAAACTGCGCGTGCTCCACGAGCTCACCGAGATGATCGTTCGCACCATCGAGGGCCAGGCGCTCGACTTGGGCTGGGTCCGTGACGCACGCTTCGACATCTCGGTCGACGATTATCTGGACATGGCGACGCACAAGACCGCGTACTACAGCGGAGCCACGCCGCTTGCCACCGGAGCCATCATTGGCGGAGGCAGCGAGGAGCAAATTGAGGCGCTGCGCGCCTTTGGCCTGCACACGGGCCTTGCCTTCCAAATTCAAGACGACCTGCTCAACTTGATCGGCACCAAGGAGGCCGCCAACAAGGACTTCCGCACCGACATCACCGAGGGTAAGCGCACGCTCGTTGCCGTGCACGCCCTGTCTGATGAGCGCTATCACGACGAGATTGAAGCGATCCTTTCCTCGGGCACCGAGGACCCCGCGCAACTCGCACGCGCCGTGGAGATCTTCCAGGAGACCGGCTCTATCGATTACGCCCACACTTATGCGCTCGACCTGACCGCCAAGGCCAAAGCGGCCATCGAGGACGTTTCGCTCGACCCGCATGCACGTGAACTGTTCCTCTCCATGGCAGATTTCTTTGTGGAGCGCCTTAACTAGCGGGGGTTATAAAACCTGTCAGCAGCGTATTTGGGTACAACTTGCTACACTGTTGAGTGCATGTTTATGCATCCCTTTGCGTTGTCTATCCGACACACGCTCAAATAGTACGAATGGTACGCCGAAAGGGGTTCGTTCATGGAACCTATTACAACGGGCATGCAGGGAGCAGCCGTCGAGGACGTCCAGTCCCGCCTTCTGCAGCTCGGCTATACAATCGATGACACCGAGGTTGCCGACAAGCGCTTTGGCACCACCACTGAGCAGGCCGTCAGCACCTTCAGGCTCGACAGCGGCCTTGCTGCCGGTCATGCCGTCGATATCCCCTGCTGGAGCGCCTTGGTCGACGCCTCGTATAAACTGGGCGACCGCACCCTCTACCTGCGTATGCCCAATTTCCATGGCGCCGACGTGCAGGCCCTGCAGCGCGCGCTCAACGTTTTGGGCTTTGCCTGCGGTGAGGACGATGGCTACTTTGGCCCTCACACCGAGGCGGCCCTTCAGCAGTTCCAGGAAAACGTCGGTCTGTTTGCCGACGGTATGGCTTTCCAGGATACCTACGCCTACATCAACCGCCTGCACCACGTGTGGGAGGGCAAGCCCTCGGTCACCGAAGCCGAGTCCCGCATCGGCTTTGCCCGCGCGGCCAACGTACTCGAGCGTTTCCAGATTGCCGTCATCGGCGAGGACCCTATCGCGCGCAGCGTAGCATCGCGCATGTGGAACATCGCCACGGCTACGACCGACAACAGCGGCATGATGCTTTGCGACTCCGAGGTTCCGACCGACGTTGACCTGGTGCTCGAGATCGCAAGCGACGAGCTGCCCGCCGACGCCGCGCCACGCGCCACGATTGCCCTCGCCGAGTGCCACAACCTGGCCCAGCGCATCCGCACCGCCAATGTCGCCGCGCAGCAGAAGCCGGCTCGCATTCGCATTGAGCTCACGGGCATGACGCGCTACAACGGCACCTTCACGGCCAGCGACGCGCAGACACTCGCCGTACGCCTGCTTGATGGCGTTTGCGATGCCCTCGCAGATTAGGTAAACTAAACGAGTTGCTTTTGGGCAACACCACACATTGGGACGTAGTTCAACGGTAGAACTCCGGTTTTTGGTGCCGGCTGTTGGGGGTTCGAATCCCTCCGTCCCAGCCATTAAAATTGAGCGCCCTGAGTCCATAACGGCCCAGGGCGCTTTCTTGTAGGCAAGCGGAGGGATTCGAACCCGCAAGGGTGCGAAGCCGAGGAAACGCGAAGGCGCCCCAAGCCCGTTAGGACCAAGAGCGCCTTTCATCTAGAAAATATCAGCCCAGTTCCGAAAAGCGAGCCGCTTGCGACAACCAAGTAGCCACAGGCCCCGGGAGAGCGGGGACACCGGCTTAGGTTTATCGCGAGTTCCGCACGAACAGGAGGCCACTTAATGTGGCCTCCGTCGTGAGCAGGACTGTAGAGCAGGAAACCTAAGCCGGTGTCCCCGCTCTCCCGGGGCCGAACGCCCTAGTTGTTGAGCATGCGGTCGAAGCTTCCCGAGTCGCCATCCCGATAGTCTGCGGTCATCAGGATCTCCTGCGGAATGCGCCCGCCTTCACGTAGCACGTTGCGGAACTGCACGCGCGTAACCATGGGCAGATCCTTGATCGTCGCTGCCAGGTTCTGCGGCACGCCCTGGTTGGCAGCCGCGGGCTCGCACTCGCCGCCGGCCTTCACGCGACGCTTATGCTCGGCGAGCATGGCGCGGTACATGCCGGCATGCAGGCGAATCTCAACCACATTGGCATTGCGAGTCTGCTCGACGATACGCGCGCCCTCGCGGTCGATATCGCCCACGTAGTAGACGTAGTTAAAGCGATAGCCAATCTCGGCCAGATAATCGTCCAGGGCATGCGAGACGCTCGCCTTGCATCCGCCGCCAAAAATCACGCCGCCCACCTTGATGCCAAAGAGCTTAGCGTGCTTGCGGCCACGCAGCTGCTTGACGATCTCGTCGTAGGTGTCCAGGTTCTCGACCATAATGAACGGCTTGTCGGCGCCCAGCGTAAAGAAGCCCGTAAAGTGCACGGGGCGATTGGGGGCGACCTTGATCGCCTGCATGCTGATGCCCTTTTCGGTCATACGCCTGATCAGGCGCTCACCGTGCTTGCCGTCAAAAGCCTTCTCGTCGTTAAAGATCTGGTAGGCACGCTGGCGGCGCGAGGCAACCGGCGTATCGGCACCTCGGTTCTGCTCGATCCAAGCCTGGATGATTGCGATTTCCTCGGCAATCTTGCGGTTGGACATCTCGTTGTGCTGAGTGCGCTGCGGAGCCTTTTTGCCGTCCTTGCCCTCGACCTTTACGATCTGTGTCTGCTGCTCCTTGATCTTGGAGAGCGCCATAGGCGTGGGGACAACCTTGAGCAGCTGCCTGCCTAAAACGCGGGCAAGGGCAAACGCCGAGACCTCGCCGTGGACGGACGACTTGGGCTGCTGGGCAGCAGTATCTGCTGCGGCAGACTCCGGCTTCTTCTGAGACTTGCGCTTAGAATCGCCCTGGGAATTGCGCTCGTGCTTCGGCATAGACGCCTGCTTCTGCGGACGATCGAACTTGCTCTCCTTCGCCGGCTGGCGCTTAGGCTGCCCCGAAGAAACCTCGGCCTTCGCATCCTCGTTCTGCGGCGTGGTCTTCTCGGTTGCAGTCTCGGCATGGGAACTGCGGCCCCCACGATGGCGACGGCGGCGAGGCTTGCTCGACGCGCCCTGCTCCGCCTGCTCATCAGTAGGCTGCTGGCCCTTGGCCTCGGCATCAACCTCAAGCCGCGGCTCAACAGGCTTTTGCTCGCGAGCCACCGGCTCAACGGCCTTCTCGTCCTGGGTGGTCGAAACCGACTCGCCCTTCTCCTGACGCTTTACGGGATACGCACGTCCCGCAAAACCGCGGCCGGGACGACACGAACCCGGAGCCTTCTTGGCAGACTCCTCAACATCGTCTGCAACCTCAGAAGACCCTTCAACCTCACGCGCGGCATCCTGCTGTGCAGTCTTAAAGTGAGCACCGCGACGACGCTTGGGCTCTTGGGCCTCCACGGGCTTTTGCTCCCTCGCGGGCTTCTGCGACTCGGCAGCAACCTCGGTCTCAACAGCCTCAGCATCCGTCTCACCCTTTCGAGCAACGGCGCGACGGAAGCGCTCCTGCTGGGCGCGGCGCTGCGCATCGCGCTTGCCACCCCCGCCAAAACCGCCGCGTCCTGCCTTGGCCGTAAAGGCACGCACGACGTTCTCATCGAGCAACTCATCGGTATCGACATGCTCACGCGGAGCAGCTTCTTCCACAGCAGGCACGTCAGCGGAATCCTCGACGACAAAATCTTTGACGGACTCGGCAGGCTGCTCCTGGACATCGCGGATCTCGGCATTGATGGTATAGAACGCCGGGCGCCCGTTAATGCCGCTACCCTCGATCTTGGTCACGATCTTTGCCGCGATAAGCTCATCGCGCATCGCCTTGGTGTCGCACTCCTTATCGACGGAGCGGAAAATCTGCGCCAGCGCACTCGACTTAATCTTGAGCGCCTTGCGGCAAAGCAGGTCGTAGGCAACCAGCTTGGCACGCTCAGCAGAAAGCGACGTCTGGCTGCTCAGGCGCTCAGCCAAAGCATTGACATTGTTTTGATTATCGGAATATACCGTCTTGGCCACGGGGCCCCTTTCATATGTACACATATACGTCTATATGGTACAACGCGCGCCCTTATCCACGCAAAACATCTGCGAGAACACTCGAGCGTCACCCGCTTTTGCATGAAAAAAGACCGAGCCCGCGAAGTCGCGGACCCGGTCTTTCCGAGTCATATAGATGTGACGTTCAACTCGTCAGGTCGACTAAGCCTTGGCGGCCTCGGCGTCGACAGGAGCCTCGGCAGCAGCAGCGCGGCCATACTCGGCCTTGCCCATCTCGGACCACTCGGGCTCCTCGTCAGGCATGGAGCCAGCCTCCTTGCCGAAGAACTCCTTGAGGCAGTTGACGGCGACGATGAGGCCCAGGACCATCAGCAGGACGGCAAAGACGAGCTGCAGGCCCTTGGTGGCGGCGACGGAGACGGCGGCCGTGGTGGCGGTAGCCGGGATGGTGCCGAAGAAGCCGTAAGCCTGGACAGCGGCCATGCAGCCCATGGCGCTCTGGACCAGCGAGGTGAAGGTGCAGCAGAGCAGGAAGACGACGGGCACGTAGAGCATCCAACCCTTGCGGCCGGTGCACTTGCAGAACACGGCGAGGGTGATCATGGTCATGCCGCCGAGCAGCTGGTTGGAAGCACCAAAGAGCGGCCAGATGTTGGCATAGCCACCAAAAGCGAGGGCGAGACCGGGAAGCAGGGTAACGACCGTGGCGAACCAGGGGTTGCCGAGGACCTTCATGTAGCCGGCCTTGGACTCGATGGCCAGGGCGTCGTTGGTCTGGGCAAAGAACTCGGAGAACGAGGTGCGGGCGATGCGGGCGACGGCGTCGAGCGAGGTCAGGGCCAGAGCGGAGACGTTCATGGTCATGAAGACGGTAGCGAGCGTGCCGTCAACACCGAAGGCCTGCATACCGCGGGAGATGCCAGCGGCGAAGATCTGGAACGGGGTGGAAGCGACACCGGCGTTGAGGACGCCGGTACCGGCGGTGTTCATGTCGGAGAACATGATGCCGGCGACGATGATGGCAAGGATGCCGACGAAGGACTCGACGATCATGGCGCCGTAGCCGACCTTGACGGCGTCCTGCTCCTTCTCGACCTGCTTGGAAGAGGTGCCGGAAGAAACGAGGCTGTGGAAACCGGAGAGAGCACCGCATGCGACGGAGACGAACAGGACCGGGAACATCATGCCGGAGGCAGTGGAGAAGCCGGTAAAGACCGGAGCGGTGATAGTGGCCTGACCGTTGACGCCCAGGACGACGATGCCGAGGACAGCGCAGACGATCATGACGATCATCATGATGGAAGTGAGGTAGTCACGCGGGGTCTTGAGCATCTGGATGGGCATAGCGCCAGCGAAGACCAGGTAGACCATGACGACGGCGAACCACTGGAACTTATCCAGGTAGACCGGAAACTGCATACCGACGGCGAACATGAGAACCATGAGGACCACGCCGGTGACGAACTCGGCAGCGCCGGTGAGGTTGAACTTCTTCTGGGCCCAACCAAAGGCGATAGCGACGAAGGTGAACAGGATGGAGATGGTACCAGCGCAGCCGGCGGCATAGGACTTGGTGAAGTCGATGGCACCGGTAGCAGCACC
>JAXIZX010000079.1:0-8932 GCA_036303765.1 Collinsella sp.
GCGTGAGGCCCTCGGGCGTCCGCACCAGCTCGAGCCCAGCAGCTTGAGCAACAGCAATAGGATCGGCAACGCCCATGGGCACTCCTTAACAAGCAAAACGAATACGCGAGCGCCGTTAATGCCAGCACCCAACCGTCCGCTATTGTCCCACATGCGACATGGTCCACAGCATCCCAATGCAAAGCACCGCCATCAATCCCGTGCACACGACGGCAATCACAGAATCACTCATGCGCCTTCCCAACGACCGCGGCTCACGCACTTGCTCTGCTCCGTACATCATGGCTCCTCCTTAAGAACAGCTCCTTGTTACGGCCTCATCATCTCAGCGCCGCACATGAGCTGCCATCGATTTGGCTTACGTCCAGCTTTCCTTTTTGAAAGGTCGGATTGGGCTGCGCGGGCTCAAAGCACTTTCAGGCGCATGCATCGCCGCGTTGAACTACAATGTGCTTCACCATATGTGCAGCACATGGGGTGCGCCAGGTTGGCGTACTCGTATCGAAAGGACCAGCCATGAGCAACGCCTGTAAATTACTCAAAATCCTATCGTTCTTCTTCTTTGTCGTCGGCATTCTAAGCGCAGGCATGGGTGCTACAGCGCTCTTTGCGGGCAGCGCGGCAGGCGATATCACGGGTGCCATGATCGTTTCTTGCATCGTCGTCATCGTATTGGGCGTCGTCGAAATTGTGACCGCCGTCTTTGGCATCCGCGCGGCAAACAATCCCGCCAAGGCTGGCGTTGTCTGGATTTGGTCCATCGTCTGCCTAGCATGTTCGGTCATCAGCCTGCTTCTCTCCCTGCCCCTCTTGGGTGGGACCAGCTCAAGCACCCCCGATTTTACCGGCCTGATTGTCAGCATTATCTACTTTGTACTTGCCAACCGCGTCAAGAAAGAGGGCATGGACCGTTTGAGCTAAGCCGCATCCTTGTCAATCGCTCAGTGACTCTGGTATATACGCCAATAAAAAGGGCCGATCGCGCAGCAACGCGGTCGGCCCTTTACGTTTACCAAGATAAAACCTACCAAAATAAACCTGTCCCTTTTTGGTAGGTTAGTGGCGGTACTCGGCAATGATGAAGTCGATATCGGTTTGGAGGGTTTCGAGGTTTGTCAGACGCTCTTTATCGGCAGGGCGTGTGCGGTAGTAGTACGGCGTCATCTGGAACACCGCCTCGATGTCGGCCTGGGTCGCCAGCGTAATGTTCGCGGACACCCGCTGCGTGCCGACCAGCTTAAGCTCTGTCGTCTTCGGAAGCTTTTCGTCGTTGAGGTACGGCGTGTCGTAGAGCACCTCCTTGAGCCCAAAGAGATGACGGGCACCTGGCACCACGGTGTAGAGCGAGCCCTCGGGCGCCAGCACGCGGGCAAACTCGCGCTCGTTAAAGGGAGCAAAGAGCTCGGTCACCATATCGAAGGCGCCTTCTGCCACGGGGATATCCGTCATGTTGGCCACAAAGTAGGTCGCGTCGCCGCGCTTGGCGGCCAGGCGCACCATCTCTTTGCCCAGGTCAAAGCCGTAAGCGCCCACACCCGGCACCGCGCCCATGGCACTCGTGTAATAGCCCTCGCCGCAGCAAATATCGAGCAAGGCCAGCGGCTTGTCCGACGTAGCCGCGCACCGCTGGGCTCGTTCGCGCACTAGCTCGACCATCGCATCGCGCAACGGCGCATAGTAACCGCGATTCAGGAAGTCACGACGGCTGCGTGCCTGCGACTTGGGATCGCCCATGGAGTCACCGCTCTTGGACGAGCACAGTAGATATAGATAGCCCTCACGAGCGCGGTCAAACCGGTGTCCGCCCGCGCATGCAGCACCGCGTTCGTCATCCACCAGCGGCTCATGGCAAACGGGACACAACAACATGGCAACTCCTTAGCGCAAACAACACAACGCCCACCATTGTCTCACGCCTCCCCCGCCTAGTCATTTAAGAACGTCCCCAATGACTAGGTAATTAGGAGTATCATCGTCTGCGCAAATAAGCACGAAAGAGCATGTTAGAGATTGAGAGCGCATGGCTGACACCGTATCTAAGCACATTGACATGACCACCGGCTCGCTGTGGCGCAATATTCCCCTGTTCGCCTTCCCCGTGGCCGCCACGAGCATCTTGGAGCAGCTGTCGAACCTCATCGCCACGGTCATCATCGGTAATTTCTCGGGCGACCAGGGAACCCTCGCCATGGCGGCGGTCGGCTCCAATGTTCCGCTTACCAGTCTTATGCTCAACCTGTTTATTGGCATGTCGCTTGGCTCCAACGTGGTCATCGCCAACGCTATCGGCCGCAACGATCAGAACATGGTCAAACGCGCCGTCCATACCTCGATTTTAATGGCGCTCGTGGGCTTTGTCGTCATCGCGCTGGGCGAGATCTTTGCCGAGCCCATGCTCGCCGCGCTCAACGTTCCTGCCGAAACCATGCCGCTCGCTTCGCTCTACCTGCGCGTCTTTTTGCTCAGCATGCCCTCGATCTTGCTCTACAACTTTGAGGCCGCGATCTTCCGCTCCGTCGGCATCACCCGCATGCCGCTGCAGGCGCTTGCCGTGTCCACCGTCCTCAACATTGGCCTGGATCTCATCTTTGTCCCCATACTCCACTGGGGTGTCGCGGGCGTCGCCATCGCCACCGCCATCGCCTACACCGTCAGCGCCGCTACGCTCTTTATCCGCCTGCTCAAGACCGACTCCGTCGTCCGCGTCACCCCACGCGACTTGGCTATCGACCCCGTCGCCCTCAAGCGCATCGTCAAGATCGGCCTGCCCGCCGGCATCCAAAGTGCCGTCTTTGCCGTCGCCAACATCATCATCCAGTCCGCCATTAACAGCCTGGGCACCGAGGTCATGGCGGCATCGAGCGCCGCCATGAGCCTGGAGTACGTGTGCTACAACCTGCTCAACAGCTTTAGCCAGGCGTGCACCACCTTTGTGGGACAAAACCACGGTGCCCGCCAGATTGATCGCTGCACCAAAACGCTCAAGGTCTGCCTAGTCGAAGGCGGTATCGTCGCGCTCACCACGATCATCGTTATTGTCGGCCTGGGGCGCGAGATCTTGTCGCTCTTTAACAGCGATCCCAACATCGTCTCGATCGGCTATATCCGCGTGTGTTCGATCTTCCCGGCGTACGCCTTTAGCATGTTCTACGAAAACATGTCAGGCTACCTGCGCGGCTTTGGTATCTCGCTCACGCCCGCCCTCATCACCATGATCTGCGTCTGCGGCATCCGCTTCTATTGGGTGTTCTGCGTGTTCCCGCACTTCCGCACCTTTGCGAACATCATGATGGTCTACCCCATCAGCCTGGGCACCACGGCGTTCTTTATGGTCGTAGCGGTACTACTCTGCCACCCGGCACGCACCTATCGTGTCACCCAAGCCAAAGCGACAGCCCGCTAAACCCCGCACTCAACGCCACGCCAGTCATTAATTGACAATATGCGAGCTCATATAGTCGATAAAACGCCTCGTGGCGATGGGCATGGTGTCCCAGCTGCGCCAGGCGGCCACCACATCGCGCGAGGGGGCATGCACGATGGGACGTACGCGAATATCGGCCCGCATGCCTTCGACGGTACGGCGATACAGCATACTCACACCTAGGCCCTCCTCCACCATCGCCATGATGGTGTAGTCGTCGGTCACCTCGCTCGTCACGTGCGGCGACAGCCCATGCACCGCGAATGCATCGAGCACCAGGCTCTGTTCGCCCTCATCCAGCAGCACAAACGGCTCGGACGCCAGGTCGGCGAGTGTCACCTTTTCCTTTGCCGTCAGCGGATGCGCGGCCGGCAACAATGCTACCAACTCATCGTGATAGACCACGCGCTTCTCGAGCCCTGCGGTAAACCCACGCGCCGTAAAGCAAAAATCCACCACGCCGTCGTGCACCCATTGAGCGTTGCGCGTGTAATCGCCCTGCTTGAGGGTAAAGTGCACCCCCGGGTGCAGGGCCCCAAAGTCGCGGATCACACGCGGCAGCACGGTACGACTCACGTTGGTAAACGTCGCGATACGAATATCAGTCGAGGAGAGTCCCAGCAACTCCTGACGTTTGCCCTCAAGCTCGGCCTCAGCGGTCACGATCTGGCGCAGGTACGGCAGATATTGTTTGCCGTCGCGCGTAAGCGAAACGCCCTGCTTACCGCGCTCGATAAGCGTGGTACCCAGCTCGCGCTCGAGCGCCTTAACGGCCTGGCTCACCGCACTTTGCGTATAGCCCAGCTCGTCCGCTGCGCCTTTAAGGCTGCCGCGATCGACCACCATACAAACAATCTGATACCGCGATGCCATCGTGCCTCCACATCAATGCAGCCGTAAAACGTTTTGCCAGGGCTTTTTCTGCCAACATTAGCGTTTCTTAATCATACTGAAGATACATTCGCTTTACTACATCCAATTCTGGGAGCAGAATCCTTTTTGCGAAACCGTTCTGTAACAAAAGGAGTCCCATGGATCGCAAAAAAGCAATCGCGCTCTCATTTTCCGTTCCCGTCGCATGGGGCTTTTCGTATCCCCTCATGAAGATCGGTATGGACAGCATGAACGCCACGAGCATCGTCGCGCTACGCTGCATCATCGCCTTTGTGGTCTGCCTGCTGCTCTTCCACAAGCACGCGTTGCGCATCAACCGCGACCTTATGGTTCGTGCCGCTATCATCGGCGCCATTATGGCAACCGAGCTCACCTGCATGTGCTTGGGCTCCAGCCTCACTTCTGCCTCCACTGCCGGCTTTTTGCAGAGCCTGACGGTCGTGATCGTGCCGTTTGCCAACGCCGCCCTGCTGCGTCGCGCCCCCGAGCGCAAAGTGCTCGTCGGCACCGCCATCGTCACCTGCGGTATGTTGCTGCTCTCGGGCGCAGACTTCACCAGCCTGAATCCCGGCGCGATCATCATGCTGCTCTCGGCCTTTATCTATGCCAGCCACATTATCGTGGCCAAGCGCTTTGTCGAAGAAGTCGATCCGCTTGCTCTGGGCGTTTGGCAGCTGGGCTTCGGCGGCTTGTTCTCGGGCATCGCCGCATGCGTCTTTGGCGGTTTCACACTTCCCAGTACGCCCAGCGAGATCGTGGTCGTCGTCGCGCTCGCACTCATCTGCTCTGCCTACGGCTTTATCACCCAGACGCTCGTGCAGCCCCACGTACCCGCCGAGACCACCGGCTTCGCCTTCTCGCTTGAGCCGGTCTGCTCCGCTGTCTTTTCGTTCTTCTTGGTTGGCGAGGTCCTGAGCCCCATCGCCTTCTTTGGCGCCGCCCTCATCCTAACCGGCGTCATGGTGGCAACCGTCGAGCTTCCGCGCCTCCGCGCACATGAACAGGCTCGCATGGCAGGAGCGCCCGAGCACGTCTCGTAGACCCCGCTCTTCATACAGCCGTGGCATAAAGGCAACCGGTGCGCCTTTACAATAGATGCCAACAGAGCATCTGCCATAAAGGAGCCCCATGGACACCGCGACCCGCGACCGCAACATAGCAACTTGGTTGGGCGATGCGCCGCAGCCGGTACGTGACACTACGAACCAGCTGCTCGAGCGCATCGCCCTCTTGCGTGCCGAACAGACCATCTACCCGGCACAAGACGACATCCTCAATGCCCTCGCCTACACGCCGGCCGACCAGGTCAAGGTTGTCATCTTGGGTCAAGACCCCTATCACGGACCCAACCAGGCCATGGGGCTGTCGTTCTCGGTCCCCGCAACGCAAACCAAGTTGCCGCCGAGCCTGCGCAACATCTATAAGGAACTCAAAGCCGATCTGGGTTGCCCCATCCCCGCCACGGGAGACTTGACACCATGGGCACAACAGGGCGTCCTGCTCCTCAACACTACGCTCACCGTGCGCGAGCATGCCGCCAACTCGCACGCCAAACTGGGCTGGAGCACGCTCACCGACTACGTTATCGAACGCTGCTGTCAGCTGCCCCAGCCGGTAGTCTTTTTGGCATGGGGCCGCTTTGCCCAGCAGATGGTCGAAGGCAAACTCGCCGCTACCGGTGCGGGCAAGGCAACCGGCAAGTTCTGCCTGGCCTCTACGCACCCCTCGCCGCTTTCGGCCAACCGTGCCACGGCAGAACTCCCCGCTTTTATGGGGTCGCGCCCCTTCTCTGCCGTCAATCGGCTACTCGAACAGCACGGCTCGACCCCCGTCAACTGGACTTGCATCGGCTAAAAATCGATACATCAAAAAACGCGCCCGATGGCTTTCCGCCGGGCGCGTTTCCTATTCGGGCCATATAAATTGTGTGCGACCAGCCTCGCCGCCATCGATCAACAGACTCTGCCCGGTCATAAACCGGTTGGTCACGCCCACAAAGTAGATCCACTCGGCGATCTCTTGGGCGGTGGCCCAGCGTTTAAGCGGCGTGAGCTCCATAATCTGGTTCCACAGGTGTTCGTCTTCCATCACGCAACGGTTGAGCGGCGTTATAACGCCGCCCGGGTCCACACTGTTGGCGATGGCCTGCGGTGCCAGGCGGTTTGCAAGGTTCTTGGTGTAGGCGATAACACCGCCCTTGCTGGCGGCATAGGCGGGAAACTCCGATCCCGTATGTCCGCTCGCCGACCCCACATTGACCACGGATTTGATAGCCGGCGCAGGCTTGGCGGCGAGCCCCTCCCCCACAAAGGCGTAGCGCTCGGTCACGTTGATGGTGCCACACAGGTTGGCAGCGATGTCGTCGGCCGAATCCTGCGTACCGGCAACGTTCACGATTACCTGAGGCTCAAGGTCGCTTGGAAACGAGTCCGGCTCGCGGACATCAACGATCAGATGGCGGTAGCGCTCGTGTTCGATCGCCGGCAACAGCAGATCAAAGCCCACGACCTCGTGGCCCTCATCCAAAAAGCGCTGCACGCACGCGGCTCCGATACCGCCCGAAGCGCCCGTGATCAAAACCCGCATACTCGCTCCTTAGGCGGTTGCGTGGCGCTCGAGGTACTCGGAGCCCACATTCTCGCGCTCCCAGCCGCGCACGACCTTGTAGCCCACGGGGCTCAGGAAAACCTCGCACAGCAGCTCGGCAACAGCGCCGGTCAGCGAGCACATAAGGACCTGCACCCAGGTCCAACCAAAGAACGTGTGGCTCACCACAATGGCAAAGACCAAGTTGTCGATAAACTGGCCAACACCCGTGGACACATAGGAGCGGAAGGCGAAGCTCGCAAAGTTATTCTTTTTGAGCATGCGGCCGAGCGACTGGTTGAGCGTGGAGTTAACCACGGCAGAAACGAGCATTGCCAGCGAAGAGCCCAGCACCACGTACCAGGTGCCGCCAATGGTGGCGTTAAGGGCGGTGTTGACCTCGATCATGCCGGTGTCGTAGTAGGCGCCCCACATACCGGGCGTGAGCGAGCATGCCCAAAAGCACAGGCTCACGGCCAGGTTGACCAGCAGCGCGAGGATAGAGATTTTGATGGATGCCTTGGCGCCAAAGCGCTTGCAGATCATGTCCTGGCACAAAAACGAAACCCAGCTCACCACAAAGCCGCAATCGAGTGCCAGATACGGCAGGCTGATAAGCTCTTTGTTGGCCAGCAGGTTCATCATGATGACGCTCACGAAAAACAGCGAAACCGTTGCCGCGGGAATGCTCCGCAGCAGGACCTTGTAGTCCTCCATGACCTTCTTGATCATTATGTACTCCTTTGGTTTTAGGTTTAACGAGCAGGATATCGGACCCGAACTGCTCGGACGCCCCGGTCTTGAGACGACGGTGGGTATGATAGCCGCTCACACGGCATCAGGCAAGCGAACGGCGCGGCAGCCCCGCAGGGCCACCGCGCCGATGCGTTAAAAGGCCACGTTGCCAAACTCCGACAGGATAAGGTCGGGGTTGTGGTCGGTAGCCCAATCCACGTTCCACGGGCTCGTGAACAGCAGTAGCTTACCGCCGCGCATGTCCTCGACGCGCAGCGTGTCGCGCGTGAGCGAAAGACCCGGGATATCGATGGTATCGGGGTCATTCTGGATCCAGCGGATGTCCGTATAGGGCAGCGGCTGGCGACGAACCTCAACACGGTACTCGGCCTTGAGGCGGCGCTCGAGCACCTCAAACTGCAGCACGCCGACCACGCCCACGATGACGCTCTCCATGCCGGCACCCAGCTCGCGGAAGATTTGGATGGCGCCCTCCTGGGCAAGTTCCTCCATACCCTTGACGAACTGCTTGCGCTTGAGCGTGTCGACCTGCGTAATGCGAGCAAACATCTCGGGGGCGAACGTCGGAATCTGCGGATACTGCACGTGGCGCTTGCCGGAGCACACGGTGTCGCCGATGCTAAAGATACCCGGATCGAACAGGCCCACGATATCGCCCGCGTACGCCTCGTCCACGATGGCGCGATCGTCGGCCATCATCGACGTGCCCGTGGCAAGCTTGAGCTTGCGGTTGCCCTGCACGTGGAAGGCATCCATGCCGCGCTCGAACTTGCCCGAGCAAATGCGCACAAAGGCGATGCGGTCGCGGTGGTTCTTGTCCATGTTGGCCTGGATCTTAAACACAAAGCCGCTAAAGTCGTCGCGGCAGGGATCGACCGGCTCGCTGGTGAGCGTATCGGTATAGGCGCGCGGCGTCGGGGCCAGGCGCAGGAACTCCTTGAGGAAGGGCTCCACGCCAAAGTTGGTGAGCGCCGAGCCAAAGAACGCCGGGCTCAGCTTGCCGCAGGCCACGGCATCCAAGTCGAGCTCGTCGCCGGCGCCATCGAGCAGCTCGATGTCGTCCATCAGGTTCTTATGGTTCTCCTCGCCGATGAGCTCATCCATGGCAGGGTCGCCCAGCTCGGCCTCGACCTCGGCGACCTTCTTGGTGGCGTTGGCGTGGCCGTCGCCCTCAAAGGCGATAACGCGACGGGTCTGACGATCGAACACGCCGCGGAAGTTACGACCGCTGCCGATCGGCCAGTTCATGGGATACGTATTGATACCCAGGAC
>JAXIZX010000080.1:0-2946 GCA_036303765.1 Collinsella sp.
GGCTTATGGCCCGTTCGTCTAGCGGTTTAGGACGCCGCCCTCTCAAGGCGGAGATCACCAGTTCGAATCTGGTACGGGCTACCACGCATCTGATACCCGGACTTCCTATGGAAGGCCGGGTTTTTTATTTTCAAACAACCGTCTGCAATTCCCGTTTGAACCAGAGCTTTGCGTTCTGCCTATGGCCCTTACGGGTACAATAACCAAGATATTTTGACTGTTAGAAGGAGTCTCATGACGGAGTCCTCTCAGCATACGTCTAAGCCCCAGGTCGAGGTTGAGGCCTCGGGCGGAGATGACAATAAGAGCGCACGCCGCGGCGCCATCTTTATCGGCGTCGTGCTGGTAGGTTATATCGTCTATCTGGTGGTAACCGGGCAGATGGGGCAGTTCTGGGCCGCTATGTCGAGCGTCCAGGCGCCATGGCTCGTTGTCGCGTGTCTTTGCATGTTCATGTATCTGTTCTTTGGCATTGTGGCCTATGCGATCGCCGTCTGGCTCGACCCATATTCGCCCGTCGGCATCCGCGACCTGATCTCGGTCGAGGCGAGTGGCATCTTCTTTGGCAACCTGACGCCCATGATGATGGGCTCGACTCCCGCCCAGATCTACCGCCTGACCAAAGCGGGCCAAAATGTCGGCGAGGCCGGAGCAACGCAGTTCACGCGCTTTATCGTGTACCAGTTTGGCCTCGTTGCCTGGGGCGCTATCCTACTGCTTGCTCGCATGCCGTTTTTTGCCGAGCGCTATGGCGACATGACGTTGCTGTGCGTCTTTAGCTTTGGTGGGCACTGCTGCATCTTGCTGGGCATCTTCGCCGTCGCGCTCATGCCTAAGACCGTCACGCGCGTCGCCCATTGCATCATCAATTGGCTTGAGCGCATTGGTGTCTCGGCCACTAAGATCGAGGGATGGCGCACGTTTGTCGATGGCGAGATCTACTCCTTCTCCGAGAAGTTCAAGCTTTCAGCCGGACATTTTTCTTCCATGCTGCTCACGGTGGTCATCACCATGCTGCAACTCGCGTTTTTCTACCTCGTGCCGTATTTCCTGATGCTTGCCTTTGGCCACCACGAGGTCGACTTTTTCTCGGTCATGGCCGCGAGCGCCTTTGTCCAGTTGTTAAGCTCTGCGGTTCCCTTGCCCGGTGGAACTGGTGGCGCTGAGGGCGGCTTTGCATTGTTCTTGGGTCATTTCTTCGGTTCGGCTTCGACCGCCGGCTATCTGCTGTGGCGTCTCATTACGTTTATTGCGCCTACCATTTTGGCTGCGCCCCTGCTGGGACTTAAGAGCGCCCACAACGAGAGCATCCATGCGCGCTGGGATCGCGTGATGCGCAAGCTCGGCCGCACGCCTCAGACGCCCTCTGCGCCCACTAAGCCGCACCCCACGAATGCTGTTACCGTTGATCCCAAGAAGCACGCTCAGAAGGCTTCTGGGACCGCAAAGCCGGCTCATAAGGCCTATGTGCGTCAGACAGGAGACGGTATTCGCGTATCTCCGTCGGCACTCAATAAGAAGAAGCACCCTAAGTCGCAGTAGGGCAGTCGTGCGTTCTTCATGATGCGAGGCATATTTGTGCTGTATGGGGGATAATCCTCTTACGTAGATTATCTCTCATCTGTTGATGAATGCTCGCATATCGAAGGGACACGCCCATGGCAACCAGCAAACCGCGTCTTGATCGTCGCATCGTTCGCAGCCGTAATGCCATCCTTTCGGCTTTCGAGCGCCTGCTCATGGAAAAGCCGCTGGCAGACATTACGGTGAGTGCCATCGCGCGCGAGGCCAATGTCGACCGCAAGACCTTTTACGTTCACTTTGGTACGGTTGACGGCCTGCTCGATGCCATTGCCGTCGATGTGGTGGAGATGATTGTCGACTCAGTCGAGAAAACGCTTGCTTCCATGGACGGCGACACCAACGAGCGCGCCCTGAGCGCGGCGGCGACCTTCTTTAAAACCGTTAACGAGGCACTGTGCAACAACTTGGTGCTCAATCGTCAGCTGATCGAGAATATTCCGCTCGATGATTTCATGGCTCGTCTTCGTGCGCCGCTCGAGCACGAGATTGCCGAGCGAGATCTGCTGCCCCAAGGTCTCAAGGACGAAATGTTCGACTACTATCTGGCGTTTTTGCTGTCGGGTATTATCGGTATCTATCGCACGTGGGCGCTGTCTGACGGCTCGGTTCCTATCGAGCGCGTCTCTGAGGTCGCCAACGATCTGACTCTCAATGGTCTGTCGAGTCTGGAATCTCGCTTGGATTAGGCCTAGTTGGGCTCGTCGGCGTGGAAATTCCTGTTCCTGAGGTTCTCCGGCGCCTTGGAGAGCTTGCCGGCGTAGGAGCTGTAGCCTGAGGATCCTTAAAAGAAAGTCCAGTTTATCCTTCCCACTCCAATTTTGGAATCCTCCGATGCGCCTTCGCACGCTCGCATGACCTCGATACCATGCGAGCGTGCGAACTCGACGAGCTCTGCGTTGCGGGCGTTTATGGTGCCGAAGGCGGCGGGGCACACGATAAGACGCGCGCAGTGGACGAGGAGCTCTTTGGCGCGGGCTATGGTTTTATCCCCGATCGGCTCGAAGGCGCGCTCGGCCACACATTCCGTCGCCAGGTCGCGCGCAAGCTCGCAGTCGATGTCCCCTTCGTGCAGAACGCCCGCGTAGAACGCCTTGCCCTGCCGGATGAGCTGGCGAAACACAGCTGACCCCGTACCTGCGCCGGCGATGACGAACGTGTGCGCATCGCCGTGTGGGCGCCCAATTTCCACGCTGCCGAAGCGCTCGTTGAAGGTGCCATGTTGAAGGCCGTAGAGCTCGCCAATCGTCTCGCGCGTGAATATGTCCTCGGGTGCGCCGGCGCGGAAGACCCGGCCGTCCTTCACGCAAATCACCTTGTCGGCGCTTTTCTGCGCGAGCTCGAGTTCGTGGATGGACATGATGA
>JAXIZX010000081.1:0-13180 GCA_036303765.1 Collinsella sp.
GCCCCGCCGTCACCACGACGCCGAGTAACAGCCGTACATAAGCAGCTCATGCAAGGGCGACTCCTAAGGGGTCGCCCTTTTGCTTGCGCCCGGGAGGGGCGCATATGAAGTTTCCTGCTCTACAGTCCTGCGCAAGACGGAACGCACATTAAGTGCTTTCCTTTGCGTGCGGAACTCGCGATAAACTACATATGCGGCCCTCCCGGGCGCAAGCAAAAGGGCGACCCCTGTCCGGAGTCGCCCTTGTTGAGCTGCTTATGTGCGGCTGTTACTCGGCGTCGTGGTGACGGCGGGGCTTGCGGCCTCCGTTGTCACCGGGACGGCGCGGACGGTCGCTGCGCTCGGAGCGCTCGCGACGCGGACGCTCACGACGCTGGAAGTGCTCGCCGTCGCCCTCGGAGGCACCCTCGGCGCGAGCCGGGGCCTCGGGCTTGTCGAGACGATCGAGCGAGATCTTGCCGCGGTCGTCGACCTCGATGACGACGACCTTGACCTCGTCGCCCACGTTGAGGACGTCCTCGACCTTCTCCACACGACCCTTGGCGACGCGGGAGATGTGCAGCAGACCGTCCTTACCGGGCAGCAGGTTCACGAAGGCGCCGAACGGCTGGATGGAGACAACGCGACCGGTGTACTCCTCGCCCGGCTCGGGAACCTTGATGATGAGCTTGATGCGCTCGACAGCCTGATCGACGGACTCGCCGGTGCCGCCGACAAAGACGGTGCCGTCCTCCTGGATGTCGACCGAAGCGCCGGTCTCGTCCTGGATGCCGCGGATAACCTTGCCGCCGGAACCGATGACGTCGCGGATCTTATCGGTCGGAACCTGGATGGAGACGATGCGCGGAGCGGTGCTGCGCGTGGTGTGGCGCGGCTCGGGAATCACATCGAGCATCTTCTGCAGGATGAAGGCGCGACCCTCCTTGGCCTGCTGCAGGGCGCGGGCCAGGATGTCGAAGGTAAGGCCGGTGGCTTTGTTGTCCATCTGCAGGGCGGTGATGCCCTCGGTGGTGCCAGTGACCTTAAAGTCCATGTCGCCCAGGAAGTCCTCGAGACCCTGGATGTCGGACAGGACCACGGTCTTGCCCTCCTCCTGGATCAGACCCATGGCGATACCGGAAACCGGGCGCTTAATGGGCACACCGCCGTCCATAAGGGCGAGCGTGGAGCCGCAGGTCGAAGCCATCGAAGAGGAGCCGTTGGACTCCATGACCTCGGAAACGACGCGGATGGCGTAGGGGAACTCGTTCTCGTCGGGAAGCACCGGGAGCAGAGCGCGCTCGGCCAGGTTGCCGTGACCGATCTCGCGGCGCTTGGGGCTGCCCATGCGGCCGGTCTCGCCGGTGCAGAACGGCGGGAAGTTGTAGTGGTGCATATAGCGCTTGCCCTCGGTGGGCTCGATGGTATCCAGGCGCTGGCCCTCGTTGAGCATGCCGAGCGACAGCACGGAGAGCACCTGGGTCTGACCACGCTGGAACAGGCCGGAGCCGTGAACGAGCGGCAGGTAGTTGTCCTTCACCATGATGGGACGAATCTCGTCGGCGGCACGACCGTCGACGCGCTCGCCGGTCTCGACGACCATGGTGCGCATGGCCTTCTTCTCGAGCTTCTTGAGCGCCACGGGGATCTCGCGCTCCCAGGCGGCCTGCTCCTCGTCGGTGAACTCGGCGCGGATGGACTCCTTCAGAGCCTCGACCTTACCGATGCGGGAGAGCTTGTCGGCGTCGCGCAGGGCAGCGGCCATCTCGTCGTAGTGGGCGAAGATGCGCTCCTGGACCTCCTCGACAGGCTGGTCGAGCGGGTACTCCTTCTTGACGATAGCGCCGTTGACCTGCTCCCACTCGGCGACGAACTCGTCTTGGGCCTGGCAGAAGGCAGCGAGGGCCTCCTGACCAAACTTCATAGCGGCGAGCATGTCGTCCTCGGAAATCTCCTCGGCGCCGGCCTCGACCATCGAGATGAAGCCGGCAGAGCCGCCCAGCTCCAGGTCCAGGTCGGAGTTCTCGCGCTCCTCATAGGTGGGGTTGACGATAAACTCGCCGGTCTCCACGTTGCGGCCGATGCGCACGCAGGCAAGCGGGCCCTCGAAGGGCACGCCACCGAGCGTCATAGCCAAAGAGGCACCCATGACATTGATGACGTCGAAGGGGTTGACCTGGTCGGCGACGAGCGAGGTGGCGACGATATGCACCTCGTTGCGGAAGCCGTCCGGGAAGCTCGGGCGGATCGGGCGGTCGATCATACGAGCCGTGAGCGTGGCCTTCTCGCTGGGACGGCCCTCACGCTTGAGGTAACCACCCGGGATACGGCCGGCAGCGTACATCTTCTCGTTAAAGTCGACGGTCAGCGGGAAGAAGTCGTAATTCTTGCGCTCCTTGGAGACGACCACGGTATCGAGCATCGTGGTGTCACCCTGCTTGACCAGACAAGCGCCGGTGGCCTGCTTGGCAAGCTCGCCGGACTCAAAGGTGTAGGTCTTGCCGTACAGCTCAAAGGTCTTGGATACGAGTGTCATTGTTCTCCTTTACCCCACAGGCCCCTTGCCTGCGGGCTTCTCATGTGACGCGGGCCCCCTGCCCCCGCCACGCTGTAGAGCGTGATTGTTCACGCCCTTACACAAAAAGAGCGCCCCGCTGCGCAGGACGCTCTTAGCATGTACAAATCCTTACTGGATGTTGTCGCGGATGCCCAGAGCCTTGATGAGCTCACGGTACTCGACGATGTCGTTCTTCTTGATGTAGGAGAGAAGACGACGACGACGGCCAACGAGCATGAGCAGGCCACGACGGGTGTGGAAGTCCTTCTGGTGGGACTTCATGTGCTCGGTCAGCTCCTTGATGCGCTCGGACAGGATGGCGACCTGAACCTTGGGGTTACCGGTATCGACCGGGGAGTTACCGAACTGGGCGGTCAGCTCCGCCTTGCGCTCTTTGGAAACAGTCATTGTTTCACCTTTCGTTTCGCGTCGCCCGCGGGCGACTCTATTCGCCTCGGACTGGGAAGCCGCCGGTGGAGCGAGCATCCAAGGTCGAGGTACCAACAGGTCGGTATGTTACCACAAGCGGCGCGCGCCTGCACATCATCACCGACCCAACATGAATTCCATCGCGCGGAGCCGCTGATCGGTGTGCGTGGCGGCCCAAACATGCGAAAGCCCCAGCAAAAACGCAGCCGTATGCGGATCGATCTTTTGATCCATAAGCTCATCGAAAGTCATGCCCATAAGGGCGCGCAGCCAGGCGACCTCGCCGGTCGACACGAGCTCGGCACCGGGAACGCTCGAAGCGCACGACCCGCACATGAGCCCGCCGGCCTGGGGCGAAAAATACGACAGCATAGGGTCGCCGCACGACACACAGGCAGAAAAATCGGGACGATACCCGATATGCGACAGCAGCTTAAAGACAAAGGCGGCTACCAGAAGGTCCATGTGCACCGCATCGAGGCCGCCGCCCACAAGTTCCAGGGCACGCGAGGAAATGGCAAAGGTAAAGGGGTCCTCGGCATCCTCAAACGAGCATACGCGCGCAACCTCGGCAATCGCACTCGCCGCACAGGTCGTCTCGTAATCGGGTGCCGCGCCAAGTGGCGCCTCCACCAGTTCGGCCTGCGACACCACATCGAGCGAACGCCCGTGCGCGAGCAGCATATCGACCGTGCAGAACAGCTCGCAGCGTGCCGCCAAGCGACCGCCGGGCTTGCGCGCGCCCTTGGCGACGGCGCGCACCTGCCGACCCCGCTCATCGAGCATCGTCAAGATCAGATCAGTCTCCTTGAGCTTGGTCTTGTCGAGGACGAGCACCTTCGTGCGATATGTGCGAGAGCCTGCCATTGACGAAAACTAATCCTCGGCGTTGTAGCCAAAGCGGCGAATCTGAGCCTCGTCGTCACGCCAACCGGCCTTGACCTTCACGTCCAGCTCCAAAAAGACCTGCGTGCCAAAGATGCGCTCAAGATCGCGACGGGCGTCGATACCGATATGCTTGATCATCTCGCCGCCCTTGCCGATGATGATGCCCTTTTGACCCTCGCGCTCCACGTAAATGGTGGCGTGCACGCGCAGCACCTTCTTGGTCTGCTCGAGCGCATCGCAGATCACGCCAACGGAGTGCGGGATCTCGTCGCGGGTGCGGCGCAAGACCTTCTCGCGCACAAACTCGGCAACAAGCGTCTCGTCGGAAGCATCGGTACCCATGTCTTCGGGGAACCAACGCGGGCCCTCGGGCAAAAAGTGCGCAACGGTCTCGATGAAGGCATCGACGTTGAAGTTCTTCACCGACGAGGTCACGATCTCGTCGTCGTATTCCATAAGCTCATGCGCTGCCTTGAGCTGCTCCATGACCTGCGCGGGATCGGCCTCGTCGGCCTTGGTGAGCACCAGGACCTTCTTGCAACGAGCGCATCTGACGCGCTCGGCAACCCAAGCGTCTCCCCTGCCGATAGGCTTGGTGGCATCAATCAAAAACGCGACGACGTCAACGTCGTTGAGCTCGAACAGGGCGCTTTTGTTGAGCTCGGAGCCCAGACCGTCCTTGGGCTTGTGAATACCCGGGGTATCGACAAAGACCAGCTGATAGCCAGGGCGGTTAACCACAGCGCGCATGCGGCGGCGAGTCGTCTGGGCCACCGGAGAGGTAATGGCGACCTTTTTGCCATAGCAGGCGTTGAGCAGCGTGGACTTACCGGCGTTGGGACGACCGACCAGGGCCACAAAGCCGCTGCGAAAACCGGGCTCCACATCGCCAAAGCCCAGAGACGTCTCGTCCTCGTCACATAGGGCATCGAGCTCCTCGTCGCTCATACCCTCAAACGGGTCGAATTCCTCGACCTCGTCAAGCGAATCGGTATCCTCGACCTCATCGAGAACCTCGTCGGCCAAAACCTCGTCAGTAGGCTGCATATTGTCGGACATGGGAATCCCTTTCTAAATAAAGCCAAGCGCGTGGGCAAAGACTAGCAGGCCCACGATTGCGGCGGTAATGGAAAGAACGTACACGGAAGCGGCGGCGATATCCTTGGCGCGCTTTGCCAGCGGATGAAGTTCCTGGGTCGCCAGGTCCACAATCGCCTCCATGGCGGTATTGCACAGCTCGCCGTGAATCACCAGGCCGCAGCAAATGATGACCGTAGCCCACTCGGCAATATCGAGCCCCACGATGCAGCCGGCAATGACGGTGCACACGCCCGCCGCGAGCATGACCTTGATATTGCGCTCGGTCTTGACGGCAGTGACGAAGCCCTCCATCGCGTATGAGAACGACTTTAAAAAGGAAGGATGGTCCTTGTTCGATCCGGGAATCATAGACGGCTCCTAGTCGTGGGCATGATTGGTTATGGGGCCGACGTGGACCAGCTTGGGGTCCTCGCCGCGCTCGAGCGCCAGGTCGCGCAGAATGGCATCCTCACGTGCCTCCATGACCTCGGCCTCGTCGTCCTCGATGTGGTCATAGCCCAGCAGGTGCAGCATGCCGTGAACAAGCATCAGCCGGCACTCGTCGGCGGGACTGTTACCAAAACCGGGGGCCTGGCGGGCAATAACCTGCGGGGCCAGGATAATATCGCCGAGCTCGAGCGTCTCGTCGGCGGGAATGTCCTCGTCAAAGGCCGAGTCGCATTCAAACGAGAGCACGTCGGTCGTGCGATCGATGCCACGCCACTCGTGGTTGAGCTCGTGCATCTCATCCTCGTCGACATACGAAAGGGAAATCTCGACCTCACGCTCAACACCCTCGGCGGCAAGCACAACTCCGCAGATGTGCTCCACCTCCTGGGCATCGAGCAGCGTATCGAGCTCGGCATCGTTGCTGATCAATACACTCAACGGGACTCCTTTCGGTCGCGCGAGCGCTGCTCACGCACGTCATCATAAGCATCGTAGGCCTCGACGATGCGCCCCACCAAGGCATGGCGCACCACGTCGGCGCGCTCCAGGTGAGAAAACGCCACATCGTCGACACGGCCCAAAATCTTCTCAACGTCGGCAAGACCGCCGCGACGACCCACCAGGTCACGCTGGCTCAGGTCGCCAGTAATCACGAACTTGGAATTAAAACCAAGGCGCGTCAGGAACATCTTCATCTGCTCGGGCGTCGTGTTTTGTGCCTCATCGAGCACCACAAAGGCATCACTCAGCGTTCGACCGCGCATGTAGGCAAGCGGGGCGATCTCGATCACGCCACGCTCCATAAGCTCATCGGTGCGTTCGCGATCCATCATGTCAAAGAGGGCATCATAGAGCGGACGCATATACGGGTCGATCTTTTCCTCAAGAGTGCCGGGCAAAAAGCCCAGGTTCTCCCCCGCCTCGACAACCGGGCGCGTCAGGATCAGGCGGCCTACCTCATGGCGCTTGAGCGCGGCGACGGCGAGCGCCATAGCCAGATAGGTTTTACCGGTACCGGCGGGACCGAGGCCAAACGTGATGGTAGAAGAGCGGATGGCATCCACATAGCGCTTTTGACCGAGCGTCTTGGGGCGGATGACGCGACCGCGATACGATAGCAGCACGTCATCGCGCAGCGATGAGGCATCATGCTCGCCGTCGCGCAGAACGGCCAGACAGCGCGAGACATCATCGGCAGAAAGCGTGCGCCCGACAGCGGCCTCGCGAAAGGCGTGTTCGAAAAAACGAGCGACCAGCTCGACCTCGTCCGGATCGCCGCTCACGGCGATGCTGTCACCGCGGGCAACCACGTGTGCGCGCACCAAGTTCTCGAGTGCACGAAGGACGCCGTCGCCGGCGCCCAAAACGCACGAGGGGTCGATACCCTCGGGAACGGTAAGTCTAATCTTCGAGGCTTCCATGAACCTCCCTGCGTGCGTGGACCAAGCCGGAATCATCGACTCCGATGACAGCAACATCGAGCAGGCACGGGGCTGTGAGTCCACAGGTATCATCAAGACGGGCATGATGGAACGAGCCGAGCGTCAAATTGTCACCGTACTCAAGCACGGCGCGCTCGACGGTGCCCACGCGACGGCGGGCATCGGCAACCGCGAGCTCCTGAGCCGTCGCGCGCATGCGACGGCTGCGCTCGGCCATAATCTCGGGCGGTACCTGGTCGGGCATGTCGGCGGCGAGGGTGCCGGGGCGTTTGCTATAGCGGAACACATGCATGCGCGAAAAGCCCACGCGACGGCACAGCGCCAGCGACTCCTCGAACTCCTCGTCCGTCTCGCCAGGAAAACCGACGATAACGTCGCACGAAAGAGACGCCTGTGGCAGGTTAGAGCGAATCATGCGCACCGTATCCTCAAAGGCCTCGGCACTATAGGGACGGCCCATGCGATGCAGCGTCGCCGTGCAGCCAGACTGCACGGGCAGGTGCAAAAACGGCGCGATACGCTTCGGATAGCGAGCCATCACCTTAAGCAGGCGCTCGGAGATATCCATAGGCTCGACCGAGGAAATGCGCACATGCGGAATAGACGTGCGCTCCATGATGGCCTCGAGCAGCTCATCGATTTCGACGTGCTCGTCGGTCGCGCTCTTGCCATCGTAGGCACCCAGGTTCACACCGGTCAGCACGACCTCGGGCACGCCGGCCTCCTGCGCTTCGCGCACCTGTTCGAGCACGGACTCGACGGGCACGGAACGCTCGGGGCCGCGGGCCTTCCACACAATGCAATAAGTGCAGCGGTGGTTGCAGCCATCCTGGATCTTCACGCCCAGCCGCGAACGACCGAGCGCATCGACCACGTCGCCATCGCTGCAGGCGGGCACGCTATCGGATTCGACACCTAGCACCTCACAGACGCGCTCGGCGACGTCTATCTTGGACGGTTCGGCGATCACGCGATCGGAGAGCTCCAGCAGCTCCTCGGGATGCAGGTTAACGACGCAGCCGGTTACGACCACGTAAGGCTCTCCCGAATAGGCCAGGGCGTGACGGACGGCCTTGCGGGTCTTGGCCTCGGCCTCCCCCGTCACGGCACAGGTATTGATGACGATCAGTTCTGCATCCTGAGGCTCCACCATTGCAAAACCCAAGCGCATAAGATCAGCAGTGATACGGTCGGACTCAACCCGGTTGACACGGCATCCGAGGTTGACGACGGAAATATGGGGTGCGAGCACACGGGCTCCTTAATCGAGGATGTCGTCGAGGGCACTCTTGATACGGTCAGTCACCGACTTCTTACCGGATGCGACGTCATCGCCCATCTCGTCGGCAAAGGCGCGAAGCAGCTCGCGCTGCTTGTTGGAGAGATTGGTGGGGACGACCACGCGCAGCTGCACGACCAGACGACCGCGCGAACCGCCACCGCCGATACGCGGCATGCCGTAATTGTTGACGCTCACGGTGTCACCGTACTGGGCGCCGGCGGGAACCGCCACCTTGACGACCTCGTCAGGCATAATGCCATCAACCTCGATCTCGCAACCGAGCGCGGCCTGCGCAATCGAGATATCGCTCACCAGATACAGGTCATCGCCATTACGCTTAAAACGCTCGTGGTCGGCGACACGCACGTTGACGATCAGGTCACCCGACGGCTCGCCACGAAGGCCGGCCTCGCCAAAACCGCTCACGCGCAGCTGGCGACCGGTCGAAACACCGGCGGGAATATCGATGTCAATCTTTTCGTGAGAAGGCGTGCGGCCCTGGCCATCACAGGTCTCGCAGGGATGATCGATAACCGTGCCTTCGCCGTGGCAGTCGGGACAGGGCGAAGAGGACTGAACCTGGCCCAGGAAAGAACGCTGGACCGTCGTCACATAGCCTGTGCCGTGACAGCGGCTGCACTGCTTTTCGGTCGCGCCCTCGGACTTACCGGTACCATTGCAGTCCTCGCAAGGAGCAAGACGGTCGTAGCTGATCGTCTTTTTGCAGCCGAGCGCCGCCTCCTCAAGCGTCACCGAAAGGGAGATGGCCATATCGCGACCGCGACGGCGCTCGCGACGGCTGCGAGCGCCACCACCGGCGCCACCGCCAAAGAACGACGAGAACAGGTCGTCCATGCCCATGCCACCAAAGATATCGTTGATGTCGACATAGCCAGAGCCACCGGGGCCGTCCGCGGTGCCGTAACGGTCGTAGTTAGCACGCTTCTGCTCGTCGGAAAGAACGGAATAGGCCTCGTTGAGCTCTTTGAACTTGGCCTCGGCCTCGGGGTCGTCCGAAACATCCGGGTGTACCGTACGGGCTTTCTTTAGAAACGCGCGCTTAATCGTCCGCGCGTCGGCATCCTTGTCAACGCCAAGTACCTCGTAGTAATCCCTATTTTCCGACACGACCGAATCCTTCCAACTTTCATTATTGTCACAGTGCGTCCTATACCCAAGCTGGGCCGGGCGCAAACAGAGGGTTTGATGTTATTGCATTCCGTACGGCGAAAGCACGGCCCGCTGTGAGCAGCTCGCGAACCAAACCGACACGAGCGCGAACATAAAACCGTTGGCAAATCCATTGGCAAACTGCATCGCACCGCGCTTCCACCACAGCAGACTGCGATGAAGCACGCCGTCCGACAGCACCATGAACAAGCCCATGGCAAACGGGATGAAGCACATCATGGCAAAGGCGGAGAACACGCCCGAGATGGCCGACAGTACCAAAAACGGCGCGATGATACCCATGAGGTAGAAGCCGGTGCGAGCCTTACCCTCTAGGCGCTCGGCCTCAACATGCGCGCGACCGACCAGGTCGCCGCCCGAAGCGCCGTTCGTACCGGCGTGACCCATGTTGGGGATGCGCACCTCGTCGCCATCATGCGTGCCGGCGGGAAACTCAATCGTCTGCTCGGAGGTCACACGGATACGGCCGCTGCCACCGCAATCGGGGCACGGGTCGGCAACCACTTTGCCGGAACCGCCGCACTCGGGACAAACCGTCTGGAACGTGCCCGCACCAAACAGGAAGGACAGGTCGACATCGATATGGCCGCGACCACCGCAACTCGGACAGGTGTGGGCATGCTCTGACGAAACGGAGCCCGATCCACCACAATGTCCACAGGTGTCAAAGCGGGTATAGCGAACGGTCTTGTGGGCACCGCTCTTAGCCTCCTTGGCGTCGAGCTTGATATCGACGACCACGTTGGCGCCACTCTCGGGGTTGTAGGCCGCCTGGCCGCGACGAGGCTGGCCCCAGGCGCCCCCGAAGGGGAAACCGCCGTCAAAGGGATTGCCGTAACCGGCGCTGCCGGCATAGCCACCGCCATAGGGAGATGCCGTCGGTGCACCGGCAAAGGGATTGCCCGAACGCATGGCGTCGTAACGTGCACGCTTCTGCTCGTCCGAAAGCACGGCGTAGGCCTCGGAAGCCTCTTTAAACTTCTCCTCGGCATCCGGCTCTTTATTGACGTCCGGATGGAGCTTGCGGGCCTTTTGCTGGAAAGCCTTTTGAATATCACGCGAGGTGGCATCCTTGGAGACACCCAAAATCTCGTAGTAATCTTTTTCGTTCATCGTCGCCATGCGCGGCAACCTCCTGCTCACAGCAGCGTATATATTCCGGTAATTCTACCCGAGCGGCCTAAGATAGACCCCAAAACAGCTCGAACAGAACATTTCCATCGAGCCAACCCAGGTGGGTCGGCGCCAGGCGGGCACAGGTGAGGCCGGCGATGACATCGCCAGAGGCGATAGGGCCCGCATGGGTATCACCGCGCTCGGGCACCCAAGTGGCAAGCCCAAGCTCAAGAGCGCGGTCACAGGCCGCTGTCAGTTCATCGGCAGGGATGACACGAGCCGCGCGAACCAACAGATCGGACGCGACACCGCGCGTCATGCGGCAAGCGAGCATCAGGTCCTCGGCTGCCGCCTCGCGACGCGTCAGGTACTCGGCCTCAAACGCCGTCGCGTCATCGTTGCGCTGGACCAGGCGCTCGCGGTAAAAGTCACCACGGGAGGCCACGCCAGGAAACAGTCCAGCCAAGCGATCGAAATCCTCGGCATCGAGCATACCCGCGGCAGAACGACCCAAACCAAGATAGCCCCGACCGGTCCAGTAGGCGATATTATGAGCGCATTCATGCCCATCGAGCGCGTAGCTCGCCACCTCATACGGATGGTAGCCCGCCGAACTCAGCCGCTCGCGCGCAACGTCCATGCATGCAGCTTGGAAATCCTCATCGGGCTCAAGCGACTCGTCACGACACGCCATGCGGTAAAGCGGCGTGCCCTCCTCGAGCGTGAGCGGATAGACCGACACATGGTGCGGGGCCGCCGCAAGCACGCCATTAAGCGTGTACTGCCAGCTCGACATAGTCTGTCCGGGAAGCCCGCACATAAGGTCGCACGACACATCGAGCCCAACATCCTTCACCGTCGCGATAGCCTCAAGCGCCCGTTCGGCATTATGAATGCGGCCAATGACAGCCAACTCGGTATTGTCGAGGGTTTGCACGCCCAGAGAGATGCGCGTGACACCCGCCTCGGCAAGCGTGGTGGCGAGCTCAGCGGTCAGCGACTCTGGATTGGCTTCGCAGGTAAACTCAACGGGCTTACACCACGCAGAGATACGCCGGGCGAGTTCTACCAGGCGCTCCCCCGCCAGCGACGGCGTGCCGCCGCCTACGTAGACAGTGCGGACCTGCCTGAGTGCCCCAGCGTTGCCAAAGACATCGAGGCGCGCGTACAACTGCTCAAAATAGGCATCGAGCGCAGCGTCCAGGTCGCACGGCGCCACGCTGCGGGAGTCAAAGTCGCAATAGCGGCATTTTTGAGCGCAAAACGGCACGTGCACATACAGCGCGGTAACGGCCACCGTTAGGCCTCCAGCGGATGAACGGGCACCGATTCGCCGGCGGCAAGGGCGGCCTCGCAGGCCACCACGTCGCGCTCGATATCATCGACCAGCGCCATAAACTCCTCGTACGTGGAACAGCGCACCACCCGAGCGCGCCAGGCGGCGGCATGGGGCATACCCTTTAAGTACCAGCTTGCATACGTACGGGCGCGCGACATAAGCGTCAGAAGCTCGTGCGTCAACGTCAGATGCTCACGCAGGGCCTCCAGGCGCTCGACCGAGGAGCGAGAAGGAACCGGCGTGCCATCGAGTGCAAGGGCGCGTGCATCGCCGAACACCCAGGGATTGCCGTAGATACCGCGCGCAATAAACACCGCGCTGGCACCCGAACCGCTCAGATGCTCAGCAGCGTCCTCGGCCGAGAACACATCGCCCGAACCAATCACGGGAATCTCGACGGCTTCGGCAACCTCATCGACGACAGACCAATCGGCCTGGCCCGTATAGAGCTGCGTGGCGCAACGACCGTGCACGGCAACTGCAGAGGCGCCCGCACCTTCGAGCATCTGGGCAAACGTTGCGGCGTTGCGATCCTCGGCATAGAAACCCTTGCGGATCTTCACGGTCACGGGAACATGCGCCGCGCCCACCGCTGCCTCGACAATCTTCTCGGCCAGGTCGGGCGTGCGCATAAGCGCCGAGCCCTCGCCCTTGGTAACGACCTTGCGAGCCGGACAGGCCATGTTGATATCAATCAATGACAGGCGATCGCCCACGCGTTCCTCGACGGCGGCGACGGCACTCGCAAACTGATCGGGCTTGGAGCCAAAGAGCTGCACGCAAATCTGCTGCTCCTCGTCGGCCGGCAACACCAGGCGCCACGTCTTGTTGCTGGCATAGGCAAGGCCTGCAACGCTCACCATCTCGCTGTAGGCAAGGTTGGCACCGCGGCGGCGACACATGATGCGATAGGCGGGGTCGGTTACGCCCGCCATGGGAGCCATAAGGAACGGCTGCTCGGCATAGGCGCCCAGCAGCCGCTTGCTGTATTCAGAAAGCGCCATGGACCTACTCGTCCACCTTGAGAATCGCCATAAAGGCCTCCTGCGGGACCTCGACCGAGCCGATGGCCTTCATGCGTTTCTTGCCCTCTTTCTGCTTCTCGAGCAGCTTACGCTTACGCGAAATATCGCCGCCGTAGCACTTAGCAAGCACGTCCTTGCGACGCGCCTTGACGGTGGAGCGGGCAATGATCTTGTTGCCGATAGCACCCTGGATGGGCACCTCGAACAGCTGACGCGGGATGATCTCCTTAAGTTTGTCGCACAGACCACGGGCCAGGCCATAGGCCTTGTCCTTATGGACGATAAACGACAGCGCGTCCACCTCGTCGCCCGAAAGCAAGATATCGAGCTTCACGAGCTCGGAGGGACGATACTCGTTGAACTCGTAGTCGAGCGAGGCATAGCCCTTGGTTCGGCTCTTGA
>JAXIZX010000082.1:0-4600 GCA_036303765.1 Collinsella sp.
CGGCTTCGACGGTGTCGCCTGCCACGGCACCCTGCACAAAGACGGCCTTGCCGTTGTCGGCGTGCGCCAGCCCGTCGGCGCCGTAGGTCATCGATTCTATAGTGAGCTTCATATTCCTGCCTGTCATTCGCGTTGTTGCTCGCACCATGGTAGCAGGGAAAAGCGCCCCGCATCCGAGGCTTTCCTCAAATGCGGGGCGCTTCTACAAACTGCTTCTACAAACGACTATTTCGTCTTGCCGGTAATGAGCGTCTTAAGACCCAGGCCGATCAGACCCAGGCCCATGCGCACGCGACCGGGGCGATGGCGCTCGATGGCCTTGGTCTTGCCGGCGGGCTTATCGCGACGGGCACTCGTCCCGGGTGCGGACTTGGTGACCTGCGGCTCGGGCTGAGGTGCAGGTGCAGGCTCGGGCTCAATGACGGTCGCCTGGACCTCTTGGACCTTGGGCGTGGTCGGCTGCGGATCAGGAGCTGGGGCGGGCTTTGCCTCGGCGGCGGGCTCCGGAGTCGCGGTAGCGGGCTCGGGCGCTTTCTCCATGGCGGGCTCTGCGGCAGCCTCGGGCTCATTCACCGGGGGAGCGGCAACCGCTTCCGGTTTGGCGGCTGCCCCATGTTCAACCTCGGCCTGAATAGCTTCTTCGGCCACACGTTCCTTCTCCTGTGCGCGCTGCTGCGCGGCGGCCTCGGCGTTGCGATAGGCACGCTCCAGTAGAGCTTCCTGCGAGTTGAAGGGTTTCTCACCCTCTGCACACTCCACGGGGACCCAGGTGCCGTCGCTCGTGAGGCTGCGGGCCTTCACGTTGTCCTGCAGCTGCATGCCCATGTACTCGTGTACCAGGGCGCGGCAGGTGGGGTCGAGCACGGGGAAGGCGATCTCCACGCGGTGCTCGGTGTTGCGTGTCATCATGTCTGCCGAGCTCAGGTAAATCATGTCCGAGTCCACGCCAAAAGCGTAAACACGGGCGTGCTCCAAAAAGCGTCCGACGATGGAGCGGACATGCACGTTCTCGGTCTTGCCCGGAACACCGGGCTTGAGGCACGAGATGCCGCGGATGATCATGTCTACGCGCACGCCGGCACACGATGCCTCGGCGATCTTGTCGATAACCTCGCGGTCGGTCAGCGAGTTGAGCTTAAAGAACACGCGGGCGGGCTCGCCGGCAAGGGCGCGCTGGATCTCGCGGTCAAGCCCGCGCATGATGAGCGGTTTCAGTCCGACGGGCGCCACACCCAGGAAGCGGTAATCGCCGCGCAGGTTGCCCAGCGACAGATTGCGGAAGAACAAGTTGGCGTCCTCGCCGATGCCGGGATGGGCGGTCATGAGCATAAAGTCGCTGTAGAGCTTGGCCGTCTTCTCGTTAAAGTTGCCGGTGCCCAACAGCGTCAGGCGTGTAAGCGCCATGCCCTCGCGATAGGTGAGCTGGCAGATCTTGGAGTGGCACTTAAAGCCCTCGGAGCCGTAGATGACGGTGCAGCCTGCCTCTTCCAGACGCTCGGCCCACTCGATGTTGTTCTGCTCGTCGAAGCGGGCGCGGAGCTCCATGAGCACCGTGACCTCTTTGCCGTTTTCGGCGGCATCGATGAGCGACTCGCACAGACGGCTCTGCTTGGCCACGCGGTAGAGCGTGATGCGCAACGAGATGCACTCGGGGTCGTAGGCGGCCTCGTGCACCAGATCCAGGAAGGGGTTCATGGCCTCATAGGGATAAAAGAGCAGCTTGTCGTGCTGAAGTACCTGCTCGCGGATGGAGCGGGTCATATCGATGGTGGGGTTGGGCTGCGGCTTAAACGGCGTAAAGAGCAGCTCGTTGCGCAGGTGCTCGGGAATCTTGCCCTCAATGCCGAAGACATAGCCCAGGTTGAGCGGGATGTCGCAGGTAAAGACCGAGCGACGCGAGAGCTCGAGTGCCTTGCGGATAGTCTTGAGCGTTGCTTTTTCGAGTGAACCCGAGACGGCGAGAACCACCGGCTGCAGGCGCAGGCGCTTCTTGAGGATGCGCTTCATATGCTGGCGGTAGTCCTCTTCCTCCTCGACGCCCTCGCCGTCCGGATCGATGTCGGCGTTGCGGGTGACGCGGATGAGCGCGCGGTCGAGCGGCTTATAGGAGCCAAAGCAGCTGTCCAGGCAGGCGAGGATGACGTCCTCGAGCAGAATGTAGGAGTAGGTGCCGGTGGGCGAGGGGATCTCGACCACGCGGTTCATCGAGGCGGGAATCTCGATCAGGCCCAGCAGACTTTCCTCGTCGGTGACGCCGTCCAGGCCGCAGGCCAGGTAGAGTGCGCCGTTGCGCAGGTTGGGGAAAGGGTGGCGCGGGTCGATCACCAGCGGTGAGATGACCGGCGACACGTAGGCCTGGAAGTAGCGGGTTACAAAGGTGCGCTCCTCGGGCGTAAGCGAATCGACACGCGCACGGTGAACGCCCAGGGTGTCGAGCTTGCCCTCGATACTCTTAAAGATGGACTCCCAACGGGTAAGGAGCCCGGGCATTTCGGCCATGACAGCATCGACCTGTTCGGAGGCAGTCATATTGCTCTTGTTGTCGACAGGTTGTTTTTTGAGCTCGGCAAGGTCGGACAGGCCACCCACGCGCACCATAAGGAACTCATCGAGGTTTGACTCGAAGATCGAGACGAACTTAAGGCGCTCGAACAGCGGCACGGACTCATCAAAAGCCTCGTCGAGCACACGGTTGTCAAAGCGCAGCCAGCTGAGCTCTCGGTTCTGCGTGTACGAGAAGTCGCGCGGCGGCTTGTGCAGCTTAGCGGCGGCTTGCTTTTTTTCGATTTTGCTCGGCATATGCATCTGTCCGTTCAGTCCCCGCAGGGGACGGTAGCCTAACCCTATTCACTATTGTCTCAATTTAGTCGACTTGTGGCACGGACGTATTGTGCGAACGGTATCTTAACCTACTTCTTACGCCGTCAAGGCATGCAACTAACTGCCCGACTCGTTTTGAAAACAATCTATATCCATACTCAACTGGTGAGGATGTATGAATAAGAATGATTGCGAGCTGAATATAATCGAATCCAAATTGAATCATGGACAGACGATATATATATGCAGAAAACAGTTTTTGCTATGCAATTCCTAAACATGAAATTATTTGTGCAATCTTGCTCAATTCCTTAGAAAAAAGAACGATTACCTTTGAAAACCTGCTTTAGAGAACTGAAGTGCATCATGGGGGAATCATATGCGATATACCGTTCATCGCACTTTGCTGACCGTTCGGGGGCGAGGTGGAATTGCGGGTGGTTTTTGGATATAACTAGAGCTGTCAGCAAGCAGCGTCCCATACGGAGGGGCGCTGATACATTCGGCCAGTAAGGCCCGAAAGAAAGGTAGGAGGCCATGACGAAAGGTCTGCACGTGCCTTCCGAGATCGGCAAGCTCAGGAAGGTCTGCCTGCACCGTCCCGGCGACGAGCTCCTCAACCTGCCGCCCGACGAGCTCGAGCGACTCCTGTTCGACGACGTCCCGTTCCTGGAGGTCGCACAGCAGGAGCACGACACCTTCGCCCAGATCCTGAGGGACCAGGGCGTGGAGGTCCTCTACCTCGAGAACCTCGTCGCCGAGGTGTTCGACCAGGTCCCCGGCGCCCGCGCCGAGTTCACCGACCAGTACATCGCCGAGGCCGGCATCCGCGGCCAGCACATGCCGCAGATCGTCCGCGAGAAGCTGGACTCCATCGAGGACAACCTCGAGTTCGTCAAGAAGACCATGGCCGGCATGACCAAGGCCGAGATCGACATGCCCCTCACGGCGTCCACGACCCTCGACTCCCTGGTCAACTCCGAGTCCGAGTCCGACCTGATCATCGACCCGATGCCCAACCTCTACTTCACCCGCGACCCGTTCGCGGTCGTCGGCGAGGGCGTCAACCTCAACCGCATGTACTCGGTCACCCGCAACCGCGAGACCCTGTACGGCAAGTACGTCTTCAAGTACCACCCCGACTACAAGGACGTCTCCCTGTACTTCCGCCGCGACTGCCAGTTCCACACCGAGGGCGGCGACGTGCTGAACATCAACGAGAAGACCCTCGCCGTCGGCATCTCCCAGCGCACCCAGGCCGCCGCTATCGACGTCATGGCCCAGAACATCTTCTGGAACTCCGACTCCAAGGTCGAGCGCATCCTGGCCTTCGACATCCCGGTCTCGCGCGCCTTCATGCACCTCGACACGGTCTTCACCCAGATCGACGTCGATAAGTTCACGATCCACCCCGCCATCATGGGCACCCTGCGCGTCTACGAGCTGACCGCTGGCAAGAACCCGGGCGACGTGAACATCCGCCTGATCGAGGACACCCTCGAGCACGTCCTGGAGGACGCCACCGGCGTCGACCAGGTCAAGCTGATCCCCTGCGGCGGCGGCGACCCGATCGCGGCCTCCCGCGAGCAGTGGAACGACGGCTCCAACACCCTGTGCGTCGAGCCCGGCAAGATCTGCGTCTACGCCCGCAACACCGTCACCAACGACGTGCTGTACAAGGAGGGCCTGGACCTTCTCGTCGTGCCCTCCGCCGAGCTCTCCCGCGGCCGCGGCGGCCCGCGCTGCATGAGCATGCCCTTCTGGCGCGAGGACCTCTAAG
>JAXIZX010000083.1:0-5456 GCA_036303765.1 Collinsella sp.
GTCGTGGGATGATGGCCCTCGAGCAGCTCCGGCTTTTGCGGCCAGCCCTGCGTGGCGAAGGTCCACAGCTGCGAGCTAAACCAGGTGTCCAGCACGTTCTCGTCCTGATGGACGTGATGGCCGCCGCACTTGGGGCACACGTCGGTGTCCTCGGTGAGCGCGTCCTCCCAGCCGCAGTCCTCGCAGTAGAACACGGGGATGCGATGGCCCCACCACAGCTGACGGCTGATGCACCAGTCCTTGAGGTTCTCCATCCAGGTGGTGTAGGTCTGCGTCCAGCGCGCGGGGTGGAAGGTGACCTTGCCGGAGTTGACGGCGTCGAGCGCCGGCCCCTTGAGCTTGTCGACGGCGACAAACCACTGCTCGGACAGCCACGGCTCCAGGGCGGCGTCGCAACGGTAGCAGTGCATGACGGAGTGGTCGTGCTCCTCGACGTGGTCGAGTAGGCCGTGCTCGTCGAACCACTTGATGACCGCCTCGCGGCACTCCTCGCGGGTCATGCCGGTGAACTCGCCATAGCCCTCGACGACCACCGCGTGCTCGTCGAAGATATTGATCTGCGGAAGGTCGTGGGCCTGACCCATGGCGTAATCGTTGGGGTCGTGGGCCGGAGTAACCTTAACGAAGCCGGAACCGAAGTTGGCGTCGACATGCCAATCCTCAAAGATAGGAATCTCGCGGTCGACGATGGGGAGCTTGACGGTCTTACCCACGAAGGCGGCCTTCTCGGGGTCCTTCGGGGAGACGGCGACGCCCGTGTCGCCGAGCATGGTCTCGGGGCGCGTGGTGGCGACGACAATGTAGTCCTGGCCGTTGACCGGCTCGGTCAGCGGGTAGCGCAGGTGCCACAGGTGGCCCTTCTCGTCCTTATATTCGGCCTCGTCGTCCGAGATGGCGGTGGTGCAGTTGGGGCACCAGTTAACGATACGCTTGCCACGGTAGATCAGGCCGTCGTGGTACCAATCGCAGAAGACCTTGCGCACGGCCTGTGCGTAATCCTCGTCCATGGTGAAGCGCTCGTTGTCGAAGTCGACGGAGCAACCCATGCGCTTGATCTGCTCGACGATGATGCCGCCGTACTCGTGGGTCCAATCCCAGCAAGCGTCGACAAACTTATCGCGACCGATCTCCAGGCGGCTGATGCCCTCGCTCTTGAGCTTCTTGTCGACCTTGGTCTGCGTGGCGATACCGGCGTGATCGGTTCCGAGCACCCAGCGCGTGGACTTGCCGCGCATGCGGGCCATACGAATGATGGCGTCCTGGATGGAGTCGTCGGTAGCGTGACCCATGTGAAGCTTGCCGGTAACGTTGGGAGGCGGAATGGTGACGGTGCAGTCGCCCACGCCCTCACGGCGCTTGTAGTAGCCGCCGTCGAGCCACTTCTGCAGGATCGCCGGCTCGTTGGTCGACGGATCGTAGTTCTTGGGCATTTCTTCCATATATCTCTCCCTTGCCCGTCGGCGTGTCCGCCTGCTTGGTTTTCGCTCGGTCAGGTCCTGGGCTCGCACGAAGAGCACATTTAGTGCTCTTCGGCTCGTGCGGAATCTACGAAAACCAAGCAGGCGGACACGCCTTAGGTATCGATTACTTCAGTCTGAAGGTACTAACTTGACAATCTCACAGAATAGCACAGGCATACCTGCCGAAAAGGGACAGGTTTATTTTGGTAAGTTTTATCAGGGGAAACGACAGTTGCCCATATAAAACCGACCAAAATAAACCTGTCCCTAAATGGCAGGCCCCGCGGTGGTTGCCGCGGGGCCTGGATTCAAGCTATTTAACCGTAGATGCGCTGGGGTTGTTCTTCGCCCTTTACGGAGGCTTCGGTCACGATGACTTTGGTGACGCCCTCCTCGCTGGGGAGGTCGAACATCGTCTGCTGCAGCACGTCCTCGCAGATGGAGCGCAGGCCGCGGGCTCCGGTCTTGCGGGCAAGCGCCATGCGGGCGATCTCGTGCAGGGCGGCGTCCTCAAACTCAAGTTCAACGTCCTCGAGCTGGAACATCTTGCGGTACTGACGCACCACGGCGTTCTTAGGCTCGGTCAGGATCGACACCAGGTCGTCCTCGTCGAGCGCCTGCGTCTGGGTGACGACGGGCGTACGTCCCACAAACTCGGGGATCATGCCAAAGGCGTTGAGGTCCTGCGGGAGCACCTGGCGCAGCAGGTCGTTCTCGTCGACCGAGGTGGGGCCGGCGATCTCGGAGTTAAAGCCCACGCCCTTGTTGCCCACGCGGTCGGCGATGATCTTGTCCAGACCCACAAAGGCACCACCGCAGATGAACAGGATGTTGGTCGTGTCGATCTGCAGCAGCTCCTGCTGGGGATGCTTGCGGCCGCCGGTGGGCGGAACACTTGCCACCGTGCCCTCAAGAATCTTAAGCAGCGCCTGCTGAACGCCCTCGCCCGAGACATCGCGGGTAATGGAGAGGTTCTCGGCTTTGCGGGCAATCTTGTCGATCTCGTCGACATAGATGATGCCGACCTGCGCGCGCTCAATATCGCCATCGGCAGCGTTGATGAGCTTGAGCAGGATGTTCTCAACATCCTCGCCCACGTAACCTGCCTCGGTAAGGGCGGTGGCGTCGGCGATGGCAAACGGCACCTCGAGGATGCGCGCAAGCGTCTGGGCGAGCAGGGTCTTGCCGGTACCGGTGGGACCGAGCAGCAAAATATTGGACTTGGCGAGCTCCACCTCGTCCATATCGTCGTAGAGGTGCGAGTCCAAGCCGTCATCAAAGGCAGACACCGCAGCACCGCCCTCGATCACGCGGCGGTAATGGTTGTACACGGCAACCGACATGGCACGCTTGGCGTCCTCCTGGCCCATAACATAGGCCGAAAGCTCGTCATAGATCTCGTGCGGCGTCGGCACGTGTGTGATGACCTGGCGGTCGTCCTCGAGCTCAAAGCCCTCGGTCTCGGGGTCCACGGCGGGCTGGGACGCAGCCTGGCCGTGGTCGTTGAGGAAGCTCGGCAGCTTGCCATTGCGAGCGGCGTCCATAAAGTCCGAAGCCAGCGACTCTTCAAGGATCTCGGAGCAGGCGGCAACGCACTCGTCGCAGATAAAGATATTGGTCGGACCCTTAACAAGGCGACGAACCTGTCCCTGCTCTTTTCCGCAGAAGGAGCAGCGGATGGGGTTTCCGTTCTCGTCAAAGTTGTCCTGCATGTTACCTGCCATCCTAGGCGTCCTTCGCGGCGAGATCGCGCGAGGTGACGATACGGTCGATCAGACCGTAGTCGAGGGCCTCGGCAGCAGTCAGGTAATTGTCGCGCTCGGTGTCGGCCTGGACCTTCTCGATGGGCTGGCCCGAGGCGTCGGACAGGATCTGGTTGAGCTCGCGGCGAGTCTTCTTGATCTCCTCGGCAACGATCTCAATCTCGGTCTGCTGGCCCTGGGCACCGCCGCTGGGCTGGTGAATCATGACCTTGGAGTGCGGCAGGCAGAAGCGCTTGCCCTTAGCGCCGGCCGAAAGCAGCACGGCGGCCATGGACGCGGCCATACCAACGCAGATTGTGGAGACCTGCGGCTTGATGAAGTTCATGGTGTCCAGAATCGCCAGGCCGGAGTAGACCTCGCCGCCGGGCGAATTGATGTAGAGCGAGATATCCTTCTCGGCATCCTGGCTCTCAAGATGCAGCAGCTGGGCAACGACCAGGTTGGCGCTGACGGAGTTGATCTCCTCGCCCAAGAAGATGATGCGGTCGTTGAGCAGGCGCGAATAGATATCGTAGCTGCGCTCGCCGCGCGGCGTCTGCTCGATAACGTATGGCACGAGGGCGGAATCGAACTTGGCGATCATACGCATCTCCATTTCTCTCTTGCGGACCAAATTGGTTCTAGATAAACGTACGGTGCCCGCATGCTATGCATTGGCTGGCACCGTACGAAGCAACCGGATAACCGGTGTATAACTTTACCCCATCACGGGCGCACGCATGCGCTCGCTGGCAAGGTGGCGAGAATTACTCGGCGTCCTTGGCGGTCTCGTCGACCTCGGTCACCTTGGCGTTCTCGACCAGGTGGTCGACGGCCTTGGAGCGACGGATGGACTCGCGGACGGCAGGCATGCGGCCATCGGCGATGAACTCGGCCTTGGAAGCCTCGACGTCCTTGACGCCGGCCTTCTCGAACTCGGCGTTGATGTCATCCTCGGTGACCTCGATCTTGAGCTCGCGGGCGAGGGCGTCCAGAGCCAGGGACTCACGGGCAACGTCGTTGGCCTGCTTGTGCAGGTCGCCGATGAACTGCTCCATGGTCAGACCGGAAGCGGGCAGCCAGGTGTCCAGCGTCATGCCACGAGCAGCGAGGTTGGACAGGAAGTTCTGGCCGAGCTCCTCAAAGACGGACTGCTCGTAGTCGGCGTCCATCTCGTCGAGCTGCAGACGCTCGGCGAGAGCGGAGACGCAACGGTTCTCCTTCTCGGCCGGCAGGCGGGAAGCCTTGTCCTGCTCGATCTCGATCTTGATGGCGTCGCGCATAGCGTCGATGCTGTCAAAGCCAAAGTCGGACTTGACGAGCTCGTCGGTGAGCTCGGGGGTGTTGCGGACCTTGATGCCCTTGACGGTGACCTCGACGGTGTGGGTCTCGGCCTCCTCGCCCTCCTCGGCCTCGTCGGTCCAGGTGACGGACTTGACGTCGTCAACGTTGGCGCCGATCAGGGCCTCGTTGAACTCCTTGGGGTTGCTGTCGCTACCGGCGATGAGCATGCGGCCCTCGGCGGCAAAGTTGTCGGCGTTCTCGACGGCCTTGAGGTCGACGGTCACATAGTCGTCTGACTCGACGGCGCGACCCTCGACGTCCTCGAAGGTGGCACGGTAGTTGAGGAGCATCTCAACCTGGTTGTTGATCTCGGACTCGGTGACCTCCGCAGGGGGCATCTCGATCTCGACAGCGTCGAAGGAGGAGAGCTCGGCAGCGGGACGCAGGGAGAACTCGACGGTGTAGGTGTAGTCCTCGTGATCCTTGGCGAGGCCGAGCTCCTTGTAGTCACCGTTCTTGGTGGGGACGATGTCCAGCTCGTTGAGGACGGCGGGCTCGTTGGCGGCGATCAGGTCGTTGGTGGCCTGAGCGAGGGTAGCCTCGGCGCCAAGAGCGGAATCGATGACCGGACGGGGAGCCTTACCGGCACGGAAGCCCGGGAAGCGGTACTTCTTGGCGGTGTCCTTGTAGGCCTTCTTGATCGCGGCGTCGACGTCGGCGGCCGGGATGGTGACCGTAGCGGTGAGCTTGGCGTCCTTGACGTCAGAAGCGGTGATGTTCAACACGTTCCTCCTCATACTGCCCAGCTTATCTGAGGTGCTGGTACCTTTATGCAACAAAGAGTCGCGACGGCCGAAGCCGACGCAGATGCGTTGGTGCGGGCGAAAGGACTCGAACCTTCACGGGAATCCCACCAGAACCTAAATCTGGCGCGTCTACCAATTCCGCCACGCCCGCATGAGCGCACAGA
>JAXIZX010000084.1:0-6764 GCA_036303765.1 Collinsella sp.
GCAAACAAAGAAGGCCACATAACGTGGCCTTCAACTTATATATGTTCGGCGATACACCCAAGACAAGCCACGCCCCAACATCAGGGCGTCTGTCCAGGCGGAGGCATATAAGGTTCATCGCGAGTTCCGCACGCAAAGAAGGCCACTTAATGTGGCCTTCGTCTTGCGCAGGACTGTCCGAGCAGGGAACCTTATATGCCTCCGCCCGGACAGACGTTTCAGTTATGAACTCGCAGCTAGTCGCTACTTGATCTTGGTCGTGCCCGGTGCCAGGTTGGGGTCGGTCTCGTTGGCCTCGGTCTGGAAGTGCTCGGTGTACACGTTCTTGCCGTCGCGGAACATCTCGTAGTACTGCATCTTGGCGTAATCCTCGCGTGCCTTGGTGACAGCCGCGGCAGCGGCATCGTCACCGGTGACGTTGGAGGAGAGCGCCCAGCGCAGGCTGGCGTCCTCGTAGCCCACGGAGTTGATGGCGGGCAGCGACTCGCGCAGCGTCATGTGCGCTTTCTGGTAGTCGGTCAGCGGTGCGCCGATCAGCTGCATCAGCTGCGTGGACAGGTAGTTGGTGGACAGGTCGTCGACCTCGCTTGTCTGGTCGCAGCCGGCAACGTCGTAGTTGGCCCAGATGATGTAGTCGGTCTGCCACAGACGCTCCTGGTGCGTGGCGTCGTCTTCGCCGGTAAACCACTTATCGTTGAACTTGGACGGGAAGAACGGCTGGTGGTCGCCCCAGAACACCACGACCACCTTACGGTCGAGCTTGCTCAGGGCGTTGAGGAAGTAACGCAGCGCCTGGTCGGACTGCTCGATGCACGAGACATACTCGTCGACATCGGAGAGCGTGCCGTCCTCGACGGTCTTGGCGTCCAGGTCGGTCGTGTCGATATTCAGGTGCATCTGCTTGTCGACCGGCAGTAGGCCCGTGTCGTAACCCGAGTGGTTCTGCATGGTCACGTCGAAGATAAACTGCGGATCGGCGTTCTGGTCGAGCAGCTCAAGAATCTTGTCGTAGGTAGCCTGGTCGGTCACCATGCCGCGCAAGGTGTCGGCTCCCTGGAAATCGTTGATGGACAGGAACTGGTCAAAGCCAAAGTCCTTGTAGACGTTCTCGCGGTTCCAGTTGGTTGCGTGATTGGGGTGCATGGCCGTGGTGGAATAGCCGAGCGACTTGAACTGCTCGGCTAAGTTCCCGGTCGTCTCCATGTTGTAGATGGTGTAGGGGTACACGCCCGAGCCCAGGTTGGCCATGGAGTTGCCGGTCATAAACTCAAACTCGGTATTGGCGGTACCGCCGCCGTAGGCGCTCACATAGAGCTTGCCGCGGCTGAGGCAGTCGGACAGGTTCTTAAAGTACTGCGGACCCTCGTAGCCGGCGCGCATGTTCTGGTAGATCGACAGATCCGAGAACGTCTCGTTCATGATGGCGATGACCGTGGGCTTCTCGCTGTCGAACTGCTCCTTTGCGGCGGCGCGCTCGTCGCTCTTGGCCGCGTCGGACTTGTCGTAGGCCTTGGCGTACTTTTTGAGCGTGGCCTTGGCATCGTCGACGGAGTAGTCGGCGGGTTTGGGCGGCTTGATGGACTGCGCCGCACTAATAAAGGCAGGCAGGTAGCCCTCGCGCCAGTAGCTCTCGAGCGGGCGCCAGGTATAGACGGTGATGCCGAGGGTGTTGTAGTAGTCGATGAGCGTGACGTGTGCGGTCACACCGCCCAGGCACAGCACGGCGACGAGCAGGTTGGTGAGCAGCATGCGCTTGGCGTTGGCGGCACCCTTCTGACGGTGCGGTGCCACCAGGCCGGCGTACTCGCACAGCAGCATGGCGATGGCGGTAAAGCCCATGGACAGCACGCAGAACAGCGAGATGGAGAAGGTGTAGCCGTTGCCGGCGACCGCGGCGGCGGTGGAGATGGCCGAAAGGTCGCCCGGCTGGATGGGCATGGACTTAAACGTGATAACGAAGAACTCGGCAATGCCCAGGACAAAGAGGGCAAAGGCCAGGACCGCGGGAGCTGCGCCGTGGCGCTGGAACAGGAAGAACAGGCCGACCATGAGCGTGGTGATGATGGCCCACTCGAGCAGGATGCACAGGGGGTAGACCCAGGTAAAGTCGTGGTTGGACGAGACCTCCATGCCCAGCAGCGCAAAGACGCCGGCAAGCAGCAGGCACAGGACGGCGGCGACGAGTGGCTTGCCCACAAAGGCGCCGCGCAGGCGGGCGAGCTTGCCGGTGGGGGCGGGGGCGTCGGGCCCGGCGAACGCAAAGACGCGCGGGGCGATGCGGTCGCGTGCGATGCTGGCCCAAGCGCAGCCGGTGAGGATGGCGTTGGTCAGGATGAGCATCACAAAGGCGAGCGGCTCGTTTTGGGCGACGAGGCCAATGGCGCCCCAAATGGTCAAAAAGACCTGGAACAGGCCGAAGGCGACGCTCCACCCAAGAGCGCTTTTGGCAACGGTGCCCGACTGAGCGCGAATGGCCTTGGCCTCGCGCAAGACAAGGTAGACGGTCGCCGCAAGACCGACGAGCGAGATGGCGGCAGCGAACATGCTGAGACTCCTCACAAACTAAAACCTACGAAAGCGGGGGTTTACCCGATTGTTACTAAGATATGCGCTGCAATTGGTGGCTGCGCACAACAACCAGCCATATTAACGCGCACGTGTGGCGGTGTGGCGCAATGGAGTGGCGACCTGCGCGATAATGGACGGGAATTACACGGAAACGTAAAGGCTTCTTAAAGAATTAGCGAGGATGAGGCGATGAACGAGCAGGTTTGCACCAAGGCTGTGGATACGTGCGGCTATCCGGTCGAGACGACGGGCAATGCGGTGCTGGACACGTTGGAGCACCGTTCCTCCACGCGTGCCTTCGCGCGTGATGACGATGACCGTCCCGTGGCGGTGACCGACGAGCAGCGGGCGGCGATTCTGCATGCGGCGAGTCGTGCGCCGTCGGCGGGCGCCATGATGATGTATTCCATCGTGAGCATCCGCGAGCAGGCAACGCTCGACCGCCTGGCCGACCTGTGCGACCACCAGCCCATGATCGCCAAGGCGCCCTGGGCACTAATATTTGTGGTCGATTATGCCAAGTGGATCGATCTGTTTGAGCACGTGGGCTGCTTTGAGCCCGAGTTTGTCGAGCGCACGGGTAAGGCGCCCCGCCGCGCGCCGGGTTTGGGCGACTTTGCCATCGCGGCCCAGGACGCCGTGATCGCCGCGCAAAACGCCGTGGTTGCCGCCGAGGCTCTGGGCCTGGGGAGCTGCTACATCGGTGATCTCGTCGAGAATGCCGAGGAAGTTGCCGAGCTGCTGGACTTGCCGCCCTATACCATGCCGCTGTCGATGCTCATCATCGGCACGCCCCGTAAGGAGCGTCCGGCCATTGCGCATCCCGTGGTGAACCTGGTGCACGAGGAGCGCTACTGCCGCGCCGATGCTGCGACCATGGACGCGCAGGTGGCCGAGATGGACGCGATGTTTCGCCCGCATGCCCGCGAGGTGGGCGAGCGCGTGGTGGATATCTACACCCGCAAACACACCAGTCCCTTTATGGCCGAGATGAGCCGCTCCATGGAGTGGTGGTTCAAAAATTGGCTTGGAAAATGACGAATGTGACAAGGGGACAGTCCTTTTGTCACATTTCATATCGCCGTGGTGGCCTAAAGGCCGTATAAATGTTTATCTAGCTGGGAAAACGGTGCCGTGCAAGTGCAGGCCGATTACCTATAATCCCTTCGAACATTAAAGTTGGGAGGAAACCGGCTTATGGAACAAAAGGCCAAGGAGGCAGCCTCGCACGCTGCGATTCCTGTGAGCATCTCGGCGATGCTCGTCACGCTGGGCGTGGTGTACGGCGATATCGGCACCAGCCCTATGTATGTAACCAAGGCGCTCGTTGCCGGCAACGGCGGCATCGGAAGCGTCACGGAGGAGTTCGTGCTCGGCGCGCTCTCCCTTGTCGTGTGGACGGTCACGTTGCTGACCACCATCAAGTATGTGCTCATCTCGCTGCGCGCCGATAACCATGGTGAGGGCGGCATCTTTGCCCTGTACAGCCTGGTCAAGCGCTGCGGCAAGTGGCTTATCATCCCCGCCATGCTGGGTGGCGCCGCGCTGCTCGCCGACGGTATCCTGACGCCGGCCGTTACCGTTACCACGGCCATCGAGGGCCTGCGCACCATCCCGGCGGTCCATGCCGTGCTGGGCGATGACCAGGGCCGCGTCGTCGCCATTACGCTCGCCATCATCATCGTGCTCTTCTTGGTACAGCGCATCGGTACGGCCAAGATCGGTCACGCCTTTGGCCCCATCATGACGCTGTGGTTCCTGTTCCTGGGCGGCACGGGTCTGTTCTTTGTTTTCCAGCACCCCGCCGTGCTGCTGTGCCTCAACCCGGTGCGCGGCATCGCCTTTTTGCTGAGCCCCAACAACCACGCGGGCATCATGATTCTGGGCAGCTGCTTCCTCGCCACCACCGGTGCCGAGGCGCTCTACTCCGACATGGGCCACGTCGGCCGCGGCAACATCTACGCTACCTGGCCGTTCGTTAAGTGCTGCCTGCTGCTTTCCTATATGGGCCAGGGCGCTTGGCTTATGAACAACGCTGCCAACCCCGAGCTCATGGGCATTGCCGACCTCAACCCGTTCTACCAGATGCTCGCCCCGGGCCTGCGTCCGTTTGCCGTCGGCCTTTCCACCGTTGCGGCCATCATTGCCTCGCAGGCGCTCATCACCGGCGCATTCTCGCTGGTGTCCGAGGCCAGCCGTCTGGACCTCATGCCGCACATGCAGGTCTTCTACCCTGCCGAGACCAAGGGCCAGCTCTACATCCCCATGGTCAACAACGTCATGCTTGTCGGCTGCGTCATCGTGGTGCTGCTGTTCCAGAACTCGGCGCATATGGAAGCCGCCTACGGCCTGGCCATTACGCTGACTATGATGTGCACCACGCTGCTGCTCTTCTTCTACCTGCACGAGGAGCGCAAGCTCAAGGTTGCTCCGTGGATCTTCGCGGCCTTCTTCCTTTTGCTCGAAGGCTTCTTCTTCGTGAGCTCGCTCACCAAGTTCTTCCACGGCGGCTACTTCACCATCCTCATGGCTGCACTCATCATGGGCATTATGGTGTGCTGGTACAACGGTACGGCTGTTGAGCAGCGCCAGTTTACGCTGCTGCCGCTGCGCAGCTACCTGCCGCAGCTCAAGCGCCTGCGCGATGACGATCGCTACGAGCGCCTGAGCGACAACATCGTGTACCTGACCAAGGACACCCATACCGACTACATCGATCGCGACATCGTCTACTCGATTCTGGACAAGCATCCCAAGCGCGCCCGCGCCTGGTGGTTTGTGAATGTCGAGACCATGGACGAACCGCACACCTTTGCCTATTCGGTCGAGACGTTCGGCACCGACTACGTGTTCCGCGTGCATCTGTACCTGGGCTACAAGATCAACCAGCGCGTCAATGCCTACCTGCGTCAGGTTGTTCAGGACCTGGCTGCCACTGGCGAGCTGCCGCCGCAGACGCATGACTACTCGGTCTACAAGGACCCGGGTAACATCGGCACGTTCAAGTTCGTCCTGATCCGTAAGCTTTTGGCGCCCGAAAGCGACGTGGAGCCGAGCGAGCGTACGGCCATCACGCTCAAGTACATCATCCGCCGTGCCGCCGGCACGCCCGCGCGTTGGTACGGCCTGGAGAACTCCAACGTGAGCTTTGAGTACGTGCCGCTGTTCACCAAGTTCAAGGCCGTGAACAAGATGCAGCGCCTGGCTCCCAACGAGCGGCCGTAGGCGACGCTCGAGGTTTGTCTGCGAACGGGCGGGCTTGTATTGACGGGGATTGAGTCCTGGGAGGAAACCATGGATGCAAAGGTGCTTGACGGTCGCGATCTTGCGGCCGAGCTGGTGCGTGAGGCGCGCGTCGACGCCGCCGAAGATCGGTTCTTTACGAATCGTGCCAACATGGACATGGCCGACCGCGTGATCTCGATCGTGGTGACGCTGCTTGTCGCGGTGTGCGTGTGTGCCCTGCTCGCGCACGTGCTGTTTGTCTAGCGACCGCCGGTTGCAAAGGCTATACACTTGGAACCACCACAAGGGAAACCACCACAAAGGTGCCTGTCCCTTTGTGGTGGTTTTTGTTTTTGAGAGAGGGGCGGGGCACTGATGGACGTCCGTACGGACGGCGATATTGCCGATAGCTTTTGGTGGCGGCGCACAACGCTGACGCGCCGCACTCCTCTGTATGACGCCTGCGTATCGGCGGGGTTGCTGGTCGCGGCGACGATTGTGGGCGCGCTGCTCGACCATCCGGGTCTCGCGCCGAGCATCATGATCGTCTATGTGTTCGCCGTTCAGCTGTGCGCATTCTTTACCTGGAGTCGCCTGTATTGCTTGCTGAGCTCGGCTGCCGCCGTGGCGCTCTACAACTTCTTGTTTGTCGACCCGCGCTACTCGCTGTCGCTTATCGACCGCGGCTATCCCGGCATGTTCTTCATCATGTTCGTGGTCTCGCTTGTATCGAGCTCGATTGCGTTGGCCCTGCGCCGTGCCTTGGCACAGGCTGCCGCCAGCGACCGTCGCACGCATATGGTGCTCGAGACCAACCGCATGCTACAGCGGTGCGCCGACGAGCAGCAGATCGTTCACGCCATGGCAACGCAGCTGGCGCGTCTTTCGGGCTGTCCGGTCGTGTGGTACAGCGCCGACGCCGAGGGCGATGACCTGCTGCCGCGTGCGACATACACGGCCGTGGGCGATGC